>DAONZY010000001.1:0-60850 GCA_035407085.1 Deltaproteobacteria bacterium
CCGGGGATGATGCCCCAGACATCGCTGCTGAATCCGGTCGGCAGGCCGCTCATCAGCTCCGTTGTTGTCCGGCCGCTACCGCCAACGCTGGTCGTCATCCCGCTAGTATCTTTATCCCAATAGCTGGTCGTGGTGCTGCCGCTCACGAGTTTTGCTCCCACTAGGCCGCCGACTCTACTGCCTGAAACCATACCGGTCGCGTAAGAGCTGCTGATGCTGCCGTTGTTTTTGCCCACTAGGCCGCCGGCAGAAAACTGGGGATTTGAGGAATTTCCCGTAACGTTGCCGGTAGCATAAGAGTTGCTGATGCTGCCGGTGTTGCTGCCCACCAGACCGCCGGCATCACCAATGCCTAAAACACTGCCGTTCGCGTAAGAGCTGCTGATGCTGCCGCTGTTGTTGCCTGCCAGGCCGCCGGCGTTAACTGATTGAGTATTGCCTGTCACGCTGCCGTTCGCGTAAGAGTTGCTGATGGTGCCGCTGTTGCTGCCCACCAGCCCTCCGGCAGCACTCGTACCATCAACATCGACGATCGTAACGAGAGCTGTCGCGGAAATTTTGGTGATCTGGGTATTTGTGACTTCCCCTGCTAGAGAACCGGCAAATTTATTCCCGATAATACCGGCGTTAACCAGGGATAAGTTGCCAAGCTTCCCGCCGGAAGTCATGCCGAAAAGGCCGACGTGGTTCGTCGTCGGTCGGTTGATGGTCAGGCCGGAGATGGTGTGACCGCCGCCGTCGAAGACGCCTACAAATTTGTCAAGAAAATCGCCGATCGGCGCAAAACCGGCGCCGCTGTTCCAGGTGCTGGTACTTGAAGCATTGATATCGGCGCCCAGGTAGTACTTGCCAAGCAAATCGCCGGACATGCCTTGCAGATCGGTTTTGCTCGTGCTGCCTGCCGCACCCAGGCTGGTGATGACAGTGTAGTCGTTGCCGTTGATGGTCAGGAAGCCGCTGCCGGAACGCGCGCCAAAATTGACCTTGCCGGCAAAGCCGCTGGCGGTCAGGCCGTAGTCGATGGTGCCGCCGCTGCCGCTGGTCATCTCCAGGCTGGAGCTGCCGGTGGCCGAGAGGGTGGATCTGATGTTGATATTGCGGTAGGCCGACAGGGTCAGCTTGTGGGCGCTCCAGCTGACCGGGGCCAGCACGTTGATGTCACCGCTGTCGCTGCCGGTCGAGTTGTCGGTCTGGACGATGATGTCGCTGCTGGCCAGTGCGGTACCCAGAGTTTCATTGTTCCAATAATTCATTCCGGTCGGGCCGGTGCCGATGGTGTAGTCGGTGGGGTCGATCAGCCAGGTGCCGGTCTGGCCCTGCGAGGCCAGGGTGGTGACATGCAGGTCAGGCGCCATGGTGACACTGGCGCCGGAGGTTTCGATGAAGCCGCCGTTGCCGCCAGTGGGGGCGCTGGCGTCCAGGGTGCCGCTGATGTTGGCGCTGCCACCTTCCAGGATGATGGTGCCGCTGATGTTGTTGACGGTGCGGGCCTGGATCAGGCCGCTGTTGTTGACGACGGTGGATAAGAGCGCGTCTTTGGTGCCGGTGCTCATCAGCACGGTGCCGCCGTCGGCCAGCAGGCTGCCGCTGTTGGAGGCGCTGGCGCCGGCGGCGACGGTGTCGACGGTGAGTTTGAGCAGGTTGTCGCCGTTGAAGTCCAGGCTGACTTTGTCACCGGCGGTCATGCCGATGACTTTGGCGGCGATGATGCCTTCGTTTTTGACCTGCGGGCCAAGGAAGGCGACGTAGCCGCCATCGGCGGTGATGTTGCCCTGGTTGACGACGCTGCCGGCTTGGCCGTCTTTATTGAAGCGGTAGTTGCCGCTGAGGAAGTCGCTGTCAGAGAGGTTGAGGGTGGAGGCGACGAGGCCGGCGACGTTGACCTGGGCGCCGGGGGCAAACAGGATGCCGTTGGGGTTGATCAGGAAGACCTGGCCGTTGGCGGAGAGGGTGCCGTAGATGGCGGAGGCGTCGCTGCCGATGACCCGGTTGAGGGCGATGCTGGATGCAGAGGGCTGGACGAAGTTGACTGTTTCGCCCTTGGCGATGCCAAAGCTCTGCCAGTTGATGGCCGCCTTGTTGCTGGCCTGGTTGATGGTGGTGGTGACGCCGCTGCTACTGATGGTGGCGGAGCCGGCAGTGATGACGCCGCCGGTGGGGGCGGCCCAGGCGGGCAGGCTGGCACCGAAGTAGAGCAGGCAGGCCAGGATGGCCGGCACTTGTCTTTTCAGGTATTCTCGTTCCCACTGGCGTTTCATTTTACGGATCATCGTCTGCTCCTGATTGATAAAGTTTTGACTGAGGCCCTTGCAAAAATCGAAAAAATCCCCTCGCCCCTTGTGGGAGAGGGTTAGGGAGAGGGGGGGATTGACATGAAATCAGCAGGCTGCGCCAAAAGCAACCCCGCCCCCATCCTGACCTTCCCCCTGAAGGGGAAGGAACAAAACATATGCTCCCGCGCCTGAACTCTAAGCCGGTTTAGGTTTGCCGGTTTCCAACGCGCTGATAAATTTGAAGGTCATGGTATTTGCCGATGCAAAGTTGATCAGTTTTGCCGTGATCTTCATTTCGATCCCCACAAAATCTGTAAATATCTGATAGGTCAGTGCGCTGTTGTCCTTGAGATCGGGCACCGGCGGCAAGGCCCGCACCTCAACGCAGATGGTGTCCTTGTGGATCGAGGCGATGCTGCCATTGATCGGTTTGATACCCGGCTGCTCCCGGACAAGCACCACCTTGTGGTTATTGGGGAAATACTTGCCGTAATTATCGTAGCCAACTGCCTTGTGAACCATGTCATCACCTCTTGCCGTTATGCTGCTGTCTGGACATTGCTGCCCAAAACATGCGCCAGGGCAGAAACATTAAAAATTTTAAGCGTACTTTTATACCACCTGGCTGGGGGGATTTCTATTCATGAAAACCACTAGTTTTGAAGAAAAATTTGTGGAAATTTTCTGATGGGCCGGCGACAGCTCCATTTCCCATAGAGACACAAAAAAAGGCCCGATGGAGCATCGGGCCTTTGTTAGATTCATGAAAGTCTATTTATCGTAGCGTCGCCTCGGCCAGCACCTCGGCCACGTCTTTGACCCTGACATGGGCCGCCCCCTCATCCTTGAGGCCGTCTTCAAACATGGTCAGGCAGTAGGGACAGGAGACGCAGACCGTGTCCGGTTTCTGCTCCAGAGCCTCGCGAACGCGATGCAGGTTGATGCGCTCCCCCAGGTGTTCTTCCATCCACATGCGGCCGCCACCGGCGCCGCAGCAGAAGGCCTTGTTATGGTTACGCTCCATTTCGGACGGTTCTGCTCCGGTTGCGGCCCGGATCAACTCTCGCGGCGCATCATAGACGTCGTTGTGCCGCCCCAGGTAGCAGGAGTCGTGGAAGACTGTGGCGCCCAGTTCTCCCGCCAGGTGGCCGACCTTGATCCGTCCGTCCTGCACCAAGTTGCGCAGCAGTTCGGAATGGTGGATTACCTCCAGTTCAATGCCGTACTGACGATAGTCGTTTTTGAGGGTCGAGAAGCAGTGCGGGCACTGGGCGATCACCTTGCGGACGCCCCGTTCCCTGAACAGGGCCACGTTTTCCCTGGCGATCTGGTCAAAGACATATTCATTGCCCAGTCGGCGGGCGCTGTCGCCGCAGCATTTTTCGTCCTTGCCCAAAACACCCCAACTGACGCCGGCCTTGTCCAGAAGCTGGGCCAGCGCCACCGTGACCTGTTTGTTGCGCGCGTCGAACGAACCGGCGCAGCCGACATAAAACAGGTATTCGGTGTTGTCCTTTTCAAACGGTCGCACGTCCATGCCGCTTGACCACTTGGTCCGTTCCGACGGGGCGATGCCCCACGGGTTGCTGCGCCCTTCCATATTTTCAAACAGGTTGAGCAGTTCCTCGGGAAATCTGGCTTCGGTCTCGACCAGGTGGCGGCGCATCTGGATGATCTTGGGCATCTGTTCGATAAAGACCGGGCAGGCCTCCATGCAGGCCCCGCAGGAGGTGCATGACCAGATGGCGTCTTCGGAGCAGCTCCCCTCGCCTCCATCACCGATCAGCGGCAGATCCGGCTTTTGCCCCTGCTTGATCAGCGGCCCGTTTTCCAGCAGATTGACCTTGATCTCATGGATGATGCCCCGCGGGTTGAGCGGCTTGCCGGTGATGCTGGCCGGGCAGACCTGCTGGCAGCGTCCGCATTCGGTGCAGGAGAAGGAATCCAGCAGGTCCTTCCAGGTGAAGCGGTCTACCTGACCGACACCGAAGCTGTTGTCCTTGACGAATTCTTCCCGCGGCTGGGTGTTGGGGGTGCCCAGACGGCGGAAAAAACAGTTGGGTATGGCGGTCATGATATGCATGTGTTTGCTGTAGGGCAGGTAGTTCATGAATGCCAGCAGTGCAATGGCATGGGCCCACCAGCTGAAGTCATGAAAGGCCTTTGCGCCGGCCGGATCGACAAACGAGGCCATCAGGGTCGAGATGGGCATGTAGGTCCGGGCCACCCCCATCACGTTTTCCGACAGGCGGCTGATTTTGGCGGCATTGATGCCGAAGTAAGCCAGCATCAGCACGGCGATCAGGGAGAGGATGAAAAATGCCTCGCCGGTGCGCGCCTCCGGATAGGGGGGCGAGACAACCCGGCGCACAGCCGCGACAGTCACCGCCAGCAGCGCCAGCAGGGAGACAAAATCCAGCATCAGCACCAGCGGCAGATAGATCACATTCGGCAGCTTGGTCAGACTGATCCACGGAAATACGCCGTGCAGCAGGAATTCACCGTTGGCGATCAGCAGGATGATGAACGACCAGAAGATGATGAAGTGGTTGATGCCGAAGGGCTGGGACAATACCCGTTTCTGACCGAAGGCGTAGAGCAGCATTTCATGAATGCGCATGCCGGTGTTGTCAAAACGGTCCTCCGGCTGACCGACCGTCAGCAGACTGAAGCGGCGCCAGCAGCCCCAGGCAAAGATGCAAAGTGATGCAATCAGAAGTGGCGTGAAGATCGTAGGATTTGGTGTCATGTTGGCCTCGAAATTATCGTTGTCCGTGTCCGTGTTCCGCTGGCTGTTTTATATCGGTTTCGAACCACGGGCGCGACTCGCGTTGGTGATTGTCATTAACGGTCAACGGTCACCGGACACGGATCCCGTCTTTTCCCTTTTCATTTCCCGGACAGCCTGGGTCAAGGCCGGCACCACCTGGAACAGGTCGCCGACAATGCCGTAGGTGGCCACTTCGAAGATGGGGGCGTTGCGGTCACGGTTGATGGCGATCACCAGGTCGGAATCCTGCATGCCGACCAGATGCTGAATCGCGCCGCTGATGCCGCAGGCGATGTAGATCTTGGGGCGCACGGTCTTGCCGGTCTGTCCCACCTGGCGATCCACCGGCATCCAGCCCGCGTCCACCGCGCTGCGGGACGCTCCGACCACGCCGCCCAGCTCATCCGCCAGTTCCTCCAGCATGGCAAAGTTTTCCGACGCCATCATGCCGCGCCCGCCAGAGACGATGAAATCGGCGCCGGTGATGTCCACATGGTCATGGGCATGGCCATCACGGATGATCTCGATCACCTTGGTCAGTATGTTTTCCTCGGCAACGGTAAAGTCGTCGCGCACGATCACACCGCTGGCGCCTTCACGCCGCTCCGGCATCGGCATGACGTTGGGCCGTACCGTGGCCATCTGGGGCCGGAACTTGTCGCACATGATCGTGGCCATGATGTTGCCGCCGAAAGCCGGACGGGTCTGCATCAGGTTGCGTTTGTCATCAATCGCCAGGCCGGTGCAGTCGGCTGTCAGGCCGGTGGACACCACCGTGGCTACGGAGCCGGCCAGGTCGCGTCCCATGCCGGTGGCACCCATCAGCACCACCTCCGGCTTGTAGCGATCAATGAAATGGCAGCAGGCCTGCTGATAGGCCTCGGTGCGATAGTGCCTGAACACCGGCCCATCGATCAGATAGGCCCTGGTTGCGCCGTAGCAGAAGGCTTCCTGGCAGATATGCTCCACGTTTTCGCCGATCACCAGGGCGCTCAGCTCCACCCCCAGCGAGGCGGCCAGCTGGGCTCCGATGCCCAGCAGCTCCCAGGAAACCCGGGCCGGCTCACCTTCGGTCTGTTCGATAAACACGGTCACGCCGCGGTACTGGGCCAGCTTTTCCGCCAGAGCAGCCGCCTCCGGATCCACTTCCTCGACAGGTTCGGCGCCGCCGGAGGCCTTGGCCAGTTCGTCCAGCAGATGTCTTTCCTCGGGGGTAAAGTACAGCTCGATAGCTCCGGCCGGGCAGATCTTGATGCATTTCTGACAGCCGATGCATTTTGCGGCATCGATGATCGGTTCACCGGCATCGTTCATCTCGATGCAGTTGACAGGACAGGAACTCTGGCAGCGAGCGCCGCAGGCGATGCATTTGCCCGGCTGCAGTTGCGCCACGCCGCGCGGTTTTTTAGGTTTGGGTGCTGTTTGGCTCATGTAGTTATCCTTGGCGAGAATATGTAATTGCACAGCATTGAACACCAACCGACATCAGAGTGGCAGCAGATCCTTGGCCGCCAGCCGTTCTACCAGCATGCGGGCCGTTCCCTGCGGGTCATTGACGCCGTCGCCCAGGATTTCACCCTTGGCCCGTTCCGGCGAAAAGATCTTGTTGACCCAGGTGGGCGAACCCTTCAGGCCGATCTTCTGCTCATCCAGCTTGAGTGTCTGGTTATTCCAGACCTCAACCTGAGCCTCGGCGGAGGCCAGGCGCATGGGCACCCGTGGGTAGCGCGGCCGGTTCAACTCACGCACCACCGTCAACATGGCCGGCATGGGGGACTCGACCAGCTCGTGACGTCCTTCCAGTTTGCGGCTGACGCGCAGCTTCTTGCCAGACAGGTCGATGTCCACGATCTTGTCCACCAGTGTCAGCTGCTGGTAGCCAAGTCGACTGGCAATGCCCGGCCCCACCTGAGCCGTATCGCCGTCAATGGTCTGTTTACCGCACAGCACCAGCCCGACCTCTTCCTCTTCGCTGTGCAGCTTGCGGATTGCCGCAGCCAGCACGGTACTGGTGGCCAGTGTGTCGGCCCCTCCAAAACAGCGGTCGGACAGCAGGATTGCCCGGTCCACACCGAGCGCCAGCGCCTTGCGCAGCGTGGCTTCCGTATTGGGCGGCCCCATGGACAGCGCCACAACCTTGCATCCAAAGCGATCCTTGAGGCGCAGCGACTCTTCCAGGGCATGTGTGTCGTAGGGGTTGACAATGAAGGGGATACCCTCGCGCACCAGGGTATTGGTGACGGGGTCGATCTGGACCTGCGTGGTGTCGGGGACCTGTTTGATACAGGCGACGATGAGCATCTTGTTCTCCTTGGCGGTTGAGAACGTGCAGTACCGGCGGTGTCAGGTTCTCAAACCTGAGTGTTTAGAAAACATTCACAGCGGGAATCGTAGTGCATCTGGTCTTTATCGTAAATCCGTATTCAAGCCACGGTATTGATTGGTATATTGGTCTTACCAATGGGAGACTATGCTATTATGGCCAGGTAAGTCAATCTGTTTATAATACAGTTTTAACGTCAGTGACACACTTTTTCACTGCCTGCATCTAATTATGCGTCACTGACTGACAGGCCATCATAACCTTAGGCATATCTGCCGGTTCCGCCAACGCACCCGTGCCAGGGTGCAATGTATTGCAATACAGCCAATTATGCTGTTTGCTCCCCTGACCGGCAAAGCGGCATGCTGTCTGTCAGCAAGAACAGCACCAAATTCGGTAACGCCATATCAGTCACGCTATTTTGGCCTTGACGGCCATGGATGGCTGGGGCTAAAACTTGCTGATGGATCTGACCAGACACCTGAACCCGCCCCAGACAGAAGCCGTGCTCCACGGCGAAGGCCCTTTGCTGATACTTGCCGGAGCAGGCTCCGGAAAGACGCGCGTCATCACCCACCGCATTGCCCACCTGATCCATCACCGCGGGGTGCGCCCCTGGCATATCATGGCGGTTACCTTTACCAACAAGGCGGCCCGCGAGATGTCCGAGCGGGTGCGGCGATTGCTGCACGGCGGCGAGGTGCCGCTGATTGCCACCTTCCACGCGGCCTGCGGCCGCATTCTGCGCCGGGAGATCCAGCACCTGGGCTTCGACCCGTCCTTTGCCATCTATGACGAGCGCGACACGGAACGTTTGCTGAAGGATCTGCTCAAGGAGCTGAATCTGGATGAAAAACGCTTTCCGCCCAAGAGCATCGGCGCCATGATCGATGACTACAAGAATCGCGGCCTGTTTCCCGAACAGATCGATCCGGTCTCCGGGGCCGATATCTACCGCAAGACCGCGGTGCAGATCTACAGCGCCTATCAGGAGCGGCTGAAGAAGTGCAATGCCCTGGACTTCGGCGATATGCTGATCCAGACAGTGCGCCTGCTGGAGCAGTTTCCCGAGGTGCGTCAGCGCTATCAGGAGCGTTTCCAGTGGATCATGGTGGACGAATATCAGGATACCAACCCGGTACAGTACCGGCTGATCCGGCTGCTGGCCGGCGATCGTCAGAACCTCTGCGTGGTGGGGGACGATGACCAGTCGATCTATTCCTGGCGCGGGGCCGATATCCGCAATATTCTCGAGTTTGAGAAGGATTTCCCCGGCGTGCGGGTCGTCCGACTGGAGCAGAACTACCGTTCTACCGCCACCATCCTCAAGGCGGCCGGCGAGGTGGTCAGCCGCAACTTTGGCCGCAAGGGGAAAACCCTCTGGACCGACAACCCTAGCGGTGAACCGATCCATTATGAGCGGGTCGAGTCTGACCGGGAAGAGGCGCGCTTTGTGGGCCGCGAGATCGGCAGGCTGCGCCGCAGCGGCATCCCGCTGGAGGAGATGGCGGTCTTTTACCGTACCAATGCCCAGTCCCGCCAGATCGAAGAGGCACTGGTCGCCGATGCGCTGCCCTACCATATTGTCGGCGGCGTGCGCTTCTACGCCCGCATGGAGATCAAGGACATCCTGGCCTACCTGCGTGTGATCGACAACCCGGCCGACGAGGTTTCGCTCAAGCGCATCATCAATGTGCCAGCCCGCGGCATCGGCAATACCACCATCGACCGGGTTGCCGGGCTGGCTGCCCGCAGCCGGATCACCTTTGACGAAGCCATGCAGGCTGCCACGCAGGACGGCACGGTCACAGCAGCCGCACGCGGCAGGCTGACGACCTTTACGGAGATGATCCAGCGCTTCCGCACACTGGCCGGCAGCCATACGCTGCCTGAGCTGGCCCAGACCGTGATGGAGGAGAGCGGCTATCTGGCCAAGCTCAAGGAAAGCCGGGACGAGGAGGACGGCGAGCGACTGGAGAACCTGGAGCAGCTGTTGGCCGGCATGGAGGAATTTCACGCCAAAAATCCCGAGGCCGGACTGTCGGAATACCTGGAACAGGTGGCGCTGGTTTCCGACCTGGAACAGAGTGAGCAGGGCAAGCCATCGGTGACACTGATGACGCTGCATGCCGCCAAGGGACTGGAGTTCAAGGCAGTGTTCATGATCGGCATGGAGGAGCGCCTGTTTCCCCATGTCCGCTCACTGGATGATCCGGACGGCATGGAGGAGGAGCGCAGGCTGTGCTATGTGGGCATGACCCGCGCCCGCGAACGCCTCTATCTGCTGAACGCCCGGCGCCGGTACCTGTTCGGCCAGGAGCAGTGCAACCAGCCCTCGCGCTTCCTCAAGGATATTCCGGGCGAGCTGCTGGATGGGGGCAGCGACACAGCAGCGGCATACCGTGCCGCCGGCACACACATCCCGGAGATGCCACCGATGGGCAGCACCAGCCACAACCTGGCTGCGGCGGCGGCCTTTTCCCGTGAAGCCGAGATCGAGATCATCCCGGAACCGCCCGAGGAAAACGATGGCGTCCATATCGGCATGCGGGTACGCCATGGCCGCTTCGGCGTGGGCACCATCCGCAAGATCGAAGGCTCGGGCGACAACCAGAAGGTGATTGTCTGGTTCAACAGCGCCGGCCCCAAAAAGCTGATGCTGCGCTTTGCCGGTCTGGAGCGGGCTTGAAACTGCCAAAGCCCGGCCCTACCTGCCCCGGATCGCCCTCTGTCCACATTTCAGGCAGATGCTGATTCGCAAGGCACCCACAAATACACACGCCCAACGCGCACTACCCCCCCGCAAAAAATGTCACCACAAACATTGCCATTGATTTCGACATGTTACGGTTCACCTGACTGCCATAAAACGCATGATGGCAGCTTTTCGATATTCTGGCATTGCTTTTGCTCTATATCATGACCTTGAAAACACCTGCTGGCTAACAGGCTGTTTTCCTGACATCAACCCAAACCGGCTGTCTAATTTTTAAGCATGGCTGTCTATAAAGGAGGCTGCACCAATGGAGATTTTCGGACAAAACGTATTCAACCAGACCGTAATGAGAGAAAGACTGCCCAAAAGTATCTACAAGAACCTGAAAAAGACCATCGATGAGGGCTTGCCGCTGGATCCGTCCATCGCTGACGTGGTTGCTACGGCCATGAAGGAATGGGCCGTGGAAAGGGGTGCCACCCATTTTACCCACTGGTTCCAGCCGATGACCGGTGTGACTGCTGAAAAACATGACGCCTTTATCACCCCCACTGCAGAAGGTTCCGTGCTGATGGAATTTTCCGGCAAGGAACTGATCAAGGGCGAACCGGATGCGTCCTCCTTCCCCAGCGGCGGCCTGAGGGCTACTTTCGAGGCCAGGGGCTACACTGCCTGGGACTGCACCTCCCCCGCGTTTCTGCGTGAAGACGGCGATGTGGTTACCCTCTGCATCCCGACCGCATTCTGTTCTTACACCGGTGAGGCACTGGACAAAAAGACCCCGCTGCTGCGCTCCATGGAGACGCTTTCCACCCAGGCTTTGCGCGTTTTGAGACTGTTTGGCAACAAAACCGCCACACGGGTCATGTCTACGGTCGGCCCGGAGCAGGAGTATTTCCTGGTGGACAAGGCCTACTATCTGAAAAGGATGGACCTGATGATGGCCGGTCGGACACTGTTCGGCGCCATGCCATCCAAGGGACAGGAGCTGGAAGATCACTATTTCGGCACCATCAAGGAGCGGGTGCTGGCCTACATGAAAGAGGTGAACATCGAGCTCTGGAAACTGGGGGTAACCGCCAAGACCCAGCACAACGAGGTCGCACCGGGACAGTTCGAGATCGCCCCCATCTTCGAGACGACCAACGTTGCCACCGACCACAACCAGCTGGTCATGGATGTGCTCAAGCGAGTAGCAGCACGGCATGATATGGTCTGCCTGATGCATGAGAAACCGTTTGCCGGCGTGAATGGCTCCGGCAAGCACAACAACTGGTCGATGAGTTCCAACGACGGACAGAATCTGCTGGAACCCGGCCATACCCCCCATGAAAATGCCCAGTTCCTGACCTTCCTGATGGCGACCATCAAGGCAGTGGACGAGTACACAGGTCTGCTGAGATCATCCTGCGCCAACGCCGGCAACGATCACCGCCTGGGCGCCAACGAGGCCCCGCCGGCTATCATTTCCGTGTTCCTTGGTGACCAGTTGACCGATATTCTGGAACAGATTGAAAGCGGCGGCGCAAAATCATCAAAGGCCGGCAGCGACATGCAGATCGGTGTCAGCACCCTGCCGCCGCTGCCCAAGGACACCACCGACCGGAACCGCACCTCGCCTTTCGCCTTCACCGGCAATAAGTTCGAGTTCAGGATGGTCGGCTCTTCCTTCTCCATCTCCGGCCCCAACATCATCATCAACACGATTATCGCCCAGGTGCTCAAGGAATTCGCCGACAAGCTGGAAAAGTCCGCTAATTTCTCCGCCGATCTGCAGAAACTGCTCCAGGAGACCGCCAAGAAGCACAAGCGGATCGTCTTCAACGGCAACAATTACTCGGACGAATGGGTCAAGGAAGCCAAAAAACGCGGTCTGCTCAACATACCCAATACTCCGGAGGCCCTCAAGGAGCTGATCACGCCAAAGGCTGCTGAACTTTTCACCAGCCACGGGGTTTTCACGGAAAAGGAACTGCATTCACGCTATGACATCATGATGGAGCAGTATGTAAAGAACATCAACATCGAGGCCCTGACCATGATCGATATGGCAAGGCACAGCATCATGCCGGCTGCCATGGATTATGCGAAAACCGTGGCCGACAGCATCGCTTCCGTCTCCGCTGTCTCCGCCAAACTCAATGTCACAGCACAGAAAGAGGTTCTGGAGGAGGTTTGCGACCGGCTGGCTGCCATGAACAAAAAGACCGCCGAACTGGCTGAGGCGGTTGAAAAAGCGAGCGGCATCGCAGATGTCACAAAGCAGGCCGAGACATTCCGGGCCAAGGTTTTTGCAAAGATGCAGGAAATGCGGGCGGAGGCAGATGCCCTGGAGAAGATCATCGCCGCAAAGCACTGGCCGTTGCCGACCTATGCTGAGATGCTGTTTGTGCTGTAGCTTAAGCATCGATCTCACATCACCAGAGAGGGGGCCTGACAGGGCCCCCTCTTTTTTTGCGCATTAATAAATCAATTCAACAAACAGCTTGATATATCGGCTGTAATCACTATAGTTTACTCCGATACAATCCAAAGACACATCAAGGTGGCAACCTGGGAAATGGTCTGGAAAGGCGTTGGCTATTATATCTGCGATGTGCAGACCGATGAAGGTGGAGTTATCAGAACCCGCCACAGCCTGGGGTGTGAGCATATCGTCGGCTATCATCCGGAAGATTTTGAACAAGATCATGATCTCTGGCAGAAGATCATCCCGGAAGAGGAGCGCCCCTCCGTGCTGGAACAGCTGGCAGCCGTGCTGCGCGGCGATCAGCCTGGCGCCATTGAATACCGCGTCATCCATAAAGATGGATCTCTTCGCTGGGTCTGCAACACTCCACTGATCAAACACGGCACATCCACGCCACTTACCAGTTATTCCGCACTAATTCAAGACATCAGCGATGTCATGGCACACAAACAGGCCGCACAGGATCTGGAACAACGCATCATCGCCATGACCCGGTCGATGGATAGCACCGATGGGATCCTCTTCGAAGACCTCTTCAACCTGGCTGATATCCAGCACCTGCAGGACGATTTTTCCAATGCCACCGGTGTGGCCTCGATCATCACCCATACCGATGGCACCCCGATCACCAGACCATCCAACTTCACTCACCTCTGCATCAACATCATCCGGGCAACCGAAAAAGGGTGCGCCAACTGTTACAAATCCGATGCGGTCCTGGGGTGCCTGAGACTGGACGGACCGGTGATCCAGCCTTGTCTCAGCGGCGGCCTTTATGATGCCGGGGCCGGCATTGCCGTAGGGGGCAAGCACATCGCCAACTGGCTGATCGGCCAGGTGCGTGATGAAACCCAAACCGAGGAGATGATCCGCCGGTATGCCATTGAAATCGGAGCGGACGAGGAACAGGCTGCGGCGGCTTTCCGGCAGGTACCGGCCATGTCGCGAGCACGTTTTGAACAGATCGCCCAGTTGCTTTTAAACCTGAGCACCCAGCTCTCCAACAGCGCCTACCAAATTATTCAACAGGCCCGCTTCATCGCAGACCGCAAGAAATCCGAGTCAGAGCGTGAAAAGCTCCAGGCCCAACTGGCCCAGGCACAGAAGATGGAATCGGTTGGCCGGCTGGCTGGCGGTGTAGCCCACGATTTTAATAACATGCTGGGGGTGATACTGGGTTATACCGAAATTGCCCTCGGCAGCCTGGATCCTGCTTCGACGCTGCATGCCAATCTGCTGGAGGTGCGCAAGGCTGCCGAACGTTCCGCCGATCTGACCCGACAGCTGCTGGCATTTGCGCGCAAGCAGACCGTTATCCCCAAACTGCTGGACCTGAATGAGACCGTGGAAGGGATGCTGAAGATGCTGCGCCGGCTGATCGGCGAGGATATCGAACTGGCGTGGCACCCCTGCAGCGGGCTGCTGCCGCTGATGATGGATCCGTCACAGATCGACCAGATCCTGGCCAACCTGTGCGTCAACGCCAAAGACGCCATCAGGGACGCTGGACGGATTGTGATTGAGACCGACCGCACGTCATTCGATGAGACCTTCTGTGCACAACACGAAGGCTATCTGCCCGGTGATTACGTCATGCTGGTGGTCAGCGATGACGGCTGCGGCATGAGTGAGGAAACCGTTTCACATCTCTTCGAGCCGTTCTTCACTACCAAGGAGGTTGGCAAGGGCACCGGCCTGGGGCTGGCCACCATCTACGGTATCGTCAAGCAGAACAACGGTTTCATCAATGTCTACAGTGAGCTGGACATGGGGACAACCTTCCGGATCTACCTGCCACGCCACATGGATACTGACCAGGGTGAAGCGCTTGCACCCTTACCTGCCGAACCGGACTGCGGACACGAAACCATCCTGCTGGTGGAGGATGAGCCGGCCATACTGGAGATGACCGCCACCATGCTGGAACTGCTCGGTTATCAGGTTCTCTCCGCCGCTTCTGCCGAAGATGCCCTGCATATCGCCGACACCTATCAAAATCCCATCGATCTGCTGGTGACCGACGTGATCATGCCGAATATGAATGGCCGTGAACTGGCCAACCGGATCAAGTCCCGGCATGACGGCCTGAAGCTGTTGTTCATGTCCGGCTATACCGCCGATATCATCGCCCATCACGGCGTGCTGGGTGCGCATATGCATTTCATCGCCAAACCGTTTTCCATGCCGGACCTGGCCGCCGCCGTGCGCAAGGCGCTGATTGACTGATAATACGGTTCCACCCCGTATGCCGTTACAGCTCGACACCATGCAGATCACGCTTTTTGTATCTCCACGCAAAGGCGGCCCCACGCGCATACCAGTCAATCAGGAACACGCCCCAGACCGCATACAGTGAAAGCTGCAGCCAGCCGGTCGCCACCCAGGACAGCGCCACACGGATACCCCACATGGCCAGCAGTGTGACGATAAAAACATAGAATGTGTCACCGGTGCCGCGCAGGCTGCCAGCATAGACAAAGGACACCGCCAGCGGCACCTGTGCAAAAGCCACCAGCCGCAGAAATACGCTCCCCTTTTCAATCACATCCGGGTCAGCAGTAAATAATGCGATCAGCAAACCGGGCACGGCCAGAAACAACACGGCCATGCCCCCCATGACCATGACCGCCAGTCTAAGGGCCTCCACATGGCTGATGTGGGCACGCTTGAGTTTTCCGGCTCCCAGCGACTGCCCCATCAGTGTGGCGGCAGCCGTTCCCATGCCGGCTCCCGGCATGAAGGAGAGCGATTCGATGGAAAGGCCTATCTGGTGGGCGGCGTAGGCCGTGGTGCCGTAGCCGATGATGAAGCTGGAGTAGATCATCTGCCCGCTCTGGTGGGCGATCCGCTCCAGAGCCACAGGCCAGCCGATACGCCAGATACGGGCGAACAGTTCCATATCCGGACGTCCGACAGCCAGGTACTTTTTAGCAAGTGCATGGTAGAGCAGATAGGCGCAGCCGATGAATTCGGAGCTGTTGATGGCGATGGCAGCCCCCTTGACCCCCAGGGCCGGCAGGCCGAGCTTGCCATAGATCAGTGGCCAGGCGATCAGCACATGCAGGATGTTGACCAGGATAATGGCCCGCATGGGCGTGCGGGTGTCACCGATGCCGTGCATGATGGCCGAGAGCACATTCAGGCCGCTGGTCCAGATCATCCAGAGGAACACCAGCCGGATGTACTCAGCCGACAACGCCTGCACATGCGCATCGGCCCCCATCAGTCGGGCCGCATCCGCGCCCCAGTAATAACCCGCGACCGAGCAGAGTGCTGTCAGCAGCAGGCAGGCTAGGGCCGAGACAAAGCCGGCCCGGGCGGCGTCGTGACGTTTGCCAGCGCCCCACAGGTGAGCGATTACAACCGTGGTCCCGGTGGATAGCCCCCAGAAAACCGTCATGGCCACAAACATCAACAGTTGACCCAGACCGGTGGCGGCAATCGCCGCCGCCCCCAGACCGCCGGTCAGGAACACATCCACAATCGATACCAAACGCTGAAAGAGGGAGGAGAGCAGGACCGGCATGGAGAGGCGCAGCACATCCCGGCGGATGGAGACAGGCCGGTAATGGGCGGGAGATCTGTTAAAGGGGTTAAACCGCATGGTTTGTTATAAAACCCTGCGAACAACAGGTCAACGCTTTACTGAACAAAACAGGACGGGGAAAAACCCCGTCCTAGCTTAAATGTGAAATGAATATCTGAGAGCCTTCAACTGATGTAGTCCAAGAGCGACATCTGGGTCAGCTTGGCCGTGGCGGACAGGGAGGCGTTGAAGGCGGTCTGCTGCTGGGTCAGTTCCACCCCCAGTTTGGCGTAGTCCACGGTCTGGATATCACCGACAACCGTCAGCAGGGTGTTGCGATTGTTGGAGTTCATCTGCTCCATGCTGTTCAGGCGGATCTGTCTGGTGGCAATGTCGGTCTGGGCGTTGTTGACCTGTTTGGCACCGGCGATCAGCGCCTGTGCGCCGGCATTGATGCCGGCCACATCATTGGCCCCCACGGCGGTGATCAGATTATCAAAGGCCTCCAGGATGTTGGTGCTGCCATAGGGCTGGCTGACGGCTGTATCGGCTGTCAGGATCTGGTTGCCGGGGATGTTCAGCTTGATGGTGGATGAATCGGCAATGTTGATGTTCAGCGTGGTTTCGTCACCGCCATAGTATGGCGCGGTGCCGCTGAAAGGCGCGGTCATGCTGTCCGCACCGGCAAAGAGGTAGGTCTCGCCGTTGCGCACATTGCCGTAGTCAATCATCTGCTGTTTGAGGGTCTGAAACTGTGAGACGGCATTGTTGAGCGTTTGCGTATCCGTACTGCCGTTGACCAGCGAGTTGGCCAGGTCCCGGGCGATCTTCAGCGTGTCATACATGCCCTGCAGCGCCGTGCCGGTGATCTGCATCTGGATCTTGGTCTTGTCAATATTACTTAAGTACTGGTCTCCGGTCTTGAGCTTGTCGGCAATTCCCAGGATCATGTTGGTGGAGATGGGATCATCGCTGGGACGGTTGACGTTCTGTCCGGACGCGATCAATTCGGCCAGCTTGTCCAGTTTGGCGCGGCCCTGCTGGATATAAAACAGGGAATTGTCTGCGGATGTATTGGCTGTTATGCGCATACTGTATCTCCTATCGCATCATGTTGAGCACGATATCAAGCATGTCCGAAGCGGTGGTAATCAACTTGGCAGAGGCCTGATAGGAACGCTGGTACTTGATCAGGTTGGTCAGTTCCTCGTCCAGGGAAACACCGGAATTGGATTCGCGCAGCGCCTCCAACTGTTTGAGAAAGGCGGCATCCTGTGAAACGGCATTGCTGGATGACTCCACATCCAGGCCGATCTGGCTGACCAATTTGGTATAAAATCCGTTGAAGGTGGTGGTGCCGCCGGACATGGTGCTGGTACTCTTCAACTGGGCCAGCAGGAGCGCGTTGGTGTTGTCCCCCACCAGTGTGGCGCTGCCTGAAGCGGCAATCTGGTTGGTGCTGGTCAGGGCGGGATTAATGGTAAGCGTGGCAGCGCTGTTGGGTGCGCCGGTGTAGGTGAACATGGCCTCACCAGCATCACCGTTCAGGTCGAATCCAAGGGCATGCTGCGTATTAACCTGGGTGGCAATCGTGGTGGCCAGGCTGTTGACCTGGTTCAGATAGCCGGGGATGGTCGTGTCGCGCAGGGTCACGATCGCACCCATCTCGCCCGATACCGGCGCTACCACTGCCGCGGCGCCGCCCACCGGAGTGATGTTGACGTCATAATTGCCGGTACCGGCATTGACGGTCAGCGAAAAGGCCCCGAACTGGGAGCCGACAACCAGCGCTGCGCCCGAGTCTTTGAAATTGACATCGGTAGTGCCGTCGCTGTTCTCGGTAAAGGTAATGCCGATTTTCCCGGAAAGCTCACGAACCAACTGGTCACGCTGGTCGCGGATCTCGTTGGCATTGCCGCTGGACTGCTCCGTATAACGTATCTGGCCATTAAGCTTGGCGATATCTTCCAGCCGGGCATTGATCTCGGCGGTCAAAGGCACCAGCGAGTCATTCTGGGTGGCAGCCGCATCGGTCAAACACTTGCTGGCAGCATGAAAATCATCCACCAGCGTCCGGGCGCGGGTAAAAACCACCTGGCGTTCGGTTGTGCCGGTCGGGTTGAGGCTTAAGTCCTCCCAGGCGCCGAAGAAGTTGATCAACGACGTGCCCAGGCCGTCGTTGGCGATCTCGTTGAAGGCAGGCTCGATCTGCTTCAGGATTTCAAATTTCTTGGTGTCATAACCCTCGGTCGTCTCGGCATTGACCAATTGCTTCTGCAAGAACGAATCGTAGTAACGCTCGACGGTCGAGATCTGCACACCTGTGCCAAGCGGAAAGCCATTGGCGGTCGTCGGCGGCGCGGTCTGGAAGACGACCCGCTGGCGCGAATAGCCGGCCGTGTTCACATTGGCGATATTCTCGCCGGTCACCTCAGTGGCGACACGGTATATGGTCAGTCCGGTCTTGCCGATTTCCAATGCGGTACTGAGTCCCATCTCATGCCTCCCTGTTTATCAGCACTGAGCCGGTCCGGTTCTTCTCGTACCCGCCCCTGGCGCCGTAAAAGCTGGATTGGTTGATCAAGCGAGTCAGTATCTCCAGCGTATTGCCAACCGACGCGCTGAAATTCTCGGCTATCTCCCGGTTGAGAGCCAGCAGCCGGCGATTATTTTCACCGACACTGTTCAGCTGTTCATGCAGTTGCAGAATCTCCAGATTACCCTTGGCCTTGAGAGCCTTGGCCACTGCGCCCAGCGTGCTGTTTTCCGGCAGCCCCAAGCCCACAGCCACCTCTTTCAACTGTCTGGCAACCTGGGGGGCGCCGCTTTCCAATTGCGTGGCAATCTGCTCTTTCTGCTGGTTAAGTCTGGCCATGGCCTCAATATTGATATGCGACAGCTCTGCGGTTTCCTGTTCCAGACAAGCACCCAATTGCTTCAGGCTTTCCAGTACCCGTGAAAGCTCCGCTGTCAGTTCCCTGATCGACATATATCACTCCCATATCCGCCTGCTAACCTTTGCGGTCAACAGTCCGGGTGACTTTTCTGCTTTCCTGCTTGATAATGTCCTTTTCAATCTGCCTGGCCAAACCGAAACCGCCACGCTTTACTGTCTCAGCGACATACTGGTCGTCCAGCATGGAACGGAAGATCTCCTCGCCGCGTCCCCCGCCGGTCAGCGTGTCCTTGCCTGTGGTTTCGCGCATGGATTTCATCATCATGGAGATGAACAGCCCTTCGAACTCCTGCGCCGCCTTTTTGGCCTGTTGACGCTGCTTTTCCGTCAAGAATTCGCCACTGGCCCGACGTTGCAGCTGGCGGGCCTTTTCCAGCCTGGCGCTATCCATATCCGCTGTATTGAGTGCTATCCCGTCTTGCATGTCTTTTCTCTTATCGCCCTGGTAGCGGGCTTCTTTAATGATCCGGCTTTAGATTATAGTCAGTTCCGCCTGCAGCGCCCCGGCCGCCTTGATCGACTGCATGATGCCAATCAGATCCCGCGGGGTAACCCCCAGCGTATTCAAGGCCCGGATCACTTCTCCGATGGTGGCCCCTTCCGACATGACCGTCAGCCTGCGCACCTCTTCTTCCACCTTCAGGTCCGTTCTGGGTACGGTCACGGTTTCACCGGTCCGGCTAAACGGCGCCGGCTGGGACACCTTGGGGGTTTCCTTGATTACCAGCGACAGGTTGCCGTGGGAGACCGCCACCGTGGAAATGCGTACCTGCTCACCCATCACGATCGTGCCGGTGCGTTCATTGAGCACCACCCTGGCAACCACATCCGGACGCACATCCAGCAGTTCCACGCCGGAGACGAAATCCACCATCCGTGACGCATAAGCATCCGGAATCCTGATACCGACCGATCCGGGATCCCCAGTTGCGGCTGTTCCAGCGCCGAATCTGGCGTTGATGGCCGCGGCAATGCGTGAGGCAGTGGTGAAGTCAGCCGCATTCAGATTCAGCTTGAGCTGTGACTTGCCAGCCAGCGTATTGGGCAGTTCCCGTTCCACCAGTGCCCCACCTGGAATACGTCCAGCCGTGGGATGGTTTTTCTGGGCTGTGGCGCCCTGGCCGCCAAAGGCGAATGAATTGGTCAGTATCGAACCCTGTGCTACGGCGTAAACCTGTCGATCCGCACCCATCAGGGGCGTCATGATCAATGTCCCGCCGGCAATACTTTTGGCATCTCCCATGGATGATACCAGCACGTCCAGGCGGTTACCCTGTTTGGAAAATGGAGGCAAAGTCGCGGTTACCATGACCGCCGCCACGTTTTTCAGCTTGATCAGGTTCTGGTTGACCGTTACCCCCATGCGTTCCAGCATGGTGGCTACCGAGGTCAGATGCACGCGCGCCTGGTCACTGTCGCCGATGTTGTTCAGGCCCACCACGATGCCGTAACCGACCAACTGGTTTTCGCGGACCCCTTCAAAGGCGGCCAGATCCTTGATGCGGATGGCATCCGCGCTGGAGACCATCGCCACCAGCAGTATTATGCTCAGAAGATATCTTTTCATACGATTAACCCTGTCTTTCAGAAAGGCCATATCTTGTCCAGGATATTCATGATCCAGCCCGGGCTCTGGCGGTCAGAAATGACCCCCTTGCCGGTGTAGCTGATCCTGGCATCGGCCAGGTAGGCTGAATTGACGTTATTGAACTGGTCGATGTCGGACGGCCGCACCGTACCCTCGATCACGATGATCTGGTCCTCGTTGTTGACCTTGACGTTTCGGCGCCCCTCCACCTGCAGGTTTCCGTTCGGCAACACCTCAACCACCTTGGCCGAGATGGTCGCGTTCAGGGTCTCCTGGCGCGAGGTCGAACCCGATCCGCCATAGGTTGAGCTGGTGCTGGCGCTGATCAGCTTGGTCAGGTCAACCTGATTGTTGGCCAATAGGCCGGGCGCTGTTTCCAGCCCCAGCAGGTTGGGCATACCGGCCGTAAAGGCCGAGCTGCGTTTGGTGTCGGTGCCCGCTTTTTTGGATGCGCTGGCATTTTCGGAGATGACAATCGTAACGATGTCGCCCTTGCGGCGCGCCTTGAAGTTCTCGGTCAGACTGACTGACGAGGCCTGCCAAATCGACCCGCTGGAATAATCACTCTTCGGCCTGGCCATCTGCTGGTCAAAGCTTGGGCTTTTGACTTCGGCCCTTTCTATTGCACAGCCACCCAGAAGGACCGCCGTCAGCATTGTACCCATCCATATATGTCCCATCGCGTTGTTTCTCATAACTGCTCCCTAATACACGATCCTGACCGTCTCCGCATTCACAATCCGGGCCGGAAACTGTTTCAGCGAACTCAGATTCTGCACGATGATCGTATCACCGACCGCCCCTGCTCCGCGGGCCTTGCCGGTCACCGTGATTCGCATGCGCTCGTTCTCCGCCACAATTGTTACCATCTGCCCCGCCTTGATAATCGGAACCGTCTGTATCTGGTCACTGCGAACTGGCACATTGGCCCTCAGGGTCATGCGCGCCTTTTTACCGACCGCATCTTCGATCCGGGAGAGGTATCGCCCCTGGATTGCAGCGATATCATGCTTGCGCAGTACCAGATCCCCTGCTGTCAACACATGCCCGTATCCGATTTGCCTGACTGCAAACAGCATCTCAGCCAGCACTTCCACATCCACGCGCACACTGAAGTTACCCACAACCCGGTCGGCCCGCCGCGCAATCACGGCGATAGTGGCGCCACCCCAACCGCCCCATTGCTGGGGTGCGATCAGATCATAATCCAGTTTGCCGGCCGGAAGGTTGTACTCATTGGAAACGACCATCCGCTTGAGCCTGAGTTCCACCGGCTGGTTGGCGTGTTTCTGCTTGAGATAATTCATGACGGTTTCCCGTATCTCTGCCTGGCGCTGCGGGGAAAGCTGGGCCGCTGCGCAGAGCGCCGGCAGAAGCAGTACCATCATGCATGCTGTCAAAATCAATTTTTTCATGGCTCAATCCGTTTTCCTTCATTCAACACAGTCACATGCCCGGCTGGTCAGCCGGCCTACCTGCGCAGGTTGTTGGCTGTCTGCAGCATCTCGTCGGAGGTCTGCACGGCCTTGGAATTGACCTCGTAGGCCCTCTGGCCCACAATCATATTGACCATCTCTTCCGCCACGCTGACATTGCTCATCTCCAGCATTCCCTGAGCCAGTGTGCCGAGGCCGTTCTGGCCTGGTGTGCCGGTGGTCGCCGTACCCGAGGAATCGGTCGGCAGGAACAGGTTCTTGCCCTGGGCAGAGAGACCGGACGGGTTGATAAATGTGGCCAGCTGTATCGTGCCGAGCGTGGTAGCAGCCGACTGTCCGGCCTGGGCCACAGAAACGGTGCCGTCGTTGCCGATGGTGATCTTGGTCGTATTGGCCGGGATGACAATTTCCGGCTGAATCGGGTACCCGTCTGGGGTAACAACCCGACCGGTGCTGTCCATCTTGAACGCGCCCGCCCGGGTGTAGGCGATATTACCGTCCGGCTGCAGAATCTGGTAAAAGCCGTCACCTTCAATGGCGATATCGAGCTGATTGCCACTCTGGGTCAGGTCACCGGTGGTAAAGATCTTGGTCACGGCAGCCAGCTTGGTCCCCAGGCCGATCTGGATGCCAGTCGGCACCTCGGTGGTCGAGGTGGATGGCGCACCGCTGGATTTCAGATTCTGATAGATCAGATCCTGGAAATCGGCGCGACTCTTCTTGAATCCGGCTGTATTGACGTTAGCCAGGTTGTTGGCTACCACATCTATGTTCTTCTGCTGCGCCTGCATGCCCGACGCTGCTGTCCAAAGTGCTCGCATCATGATTTGTATCCTCCCTTGCTTCCAAGGCCGCCTGCAAAAGGCTAGACCTTGCCCAGTTCTCCCACCGCCTTGGCGGCCATATCGTCAAAGCCCCTGATAACACGCTGACAGGAGTCAAAATATCGACTCGTCTCGATCATCTGCACCATCTCCGTAATCGCATCCACGTTGGAGCTCTCCAGGTGTCCCTGACGCACGCTGAATTCCTTTGGCTTCGGCTGCATCTGGGCGTCGGAGGGCCTGAACAGTGCGCTGCCGATCTTGGTCATCCGGTATGGCTTTGGAAAGTCAACCACCGACAACGTCCCGACCGGGCTACCGTCAACCTTCACCATTCCTTCGCTATTGACATCCACGATGCCACCTTGGAGGATCAGCGGGCCACCATCACCCATCACCGGGTAGCCATCCGACGTTACCAGCGTTCCGTCCGCCGCAATCCTGAAATTGCCCTGGCGCGTATAGGCTGGCCCTTCCGGGGTATTGACGATGAAAAAACCATCTCCGTCAATGGCCAGGTCAAGCACGTTACCGGTTTGGGTCACAGAGCCGTGGCTATAATCGATATAGACGCTGTCCTTCTGCAGGATCGGGTCGGCGGTGCTGCCGTTGGGCACTGTCGGACCATAGGCATTGCTGTTAAGCATGCTCTCAAAGAGCATCTTGTCCTTCTTGAAGCCGGGCGTGTTGACGTTGGCCAGATTGTTGCTGATTATGTCCAGCCTCTTCATGGCTGCGATACTGCCCGACAGTGCCGAGTACATGCCGCTGTTCATTGTTTTCTCCTTAGCCTTTATGCAGCTTCAGCTTGGCCCTCAACCTGACCATGGCCTGGCTGAGTATCTGGGAGATGCGCGACTCCGTAAGCCCCAATGCCGCGCCGATCTCTTTGAGATTCAAATCTTCGTTGTAATACAGGGTCACTGCCAGGCGCTCCTTTTCAGGCAGCGTTTCGATGGCATGCCCCAAGGCTTCCGCCATCTGCATCATCATCAACTGCTGCTGTGGGTTGCGCTCTTCGCTTTCGCTGAGCACGTCCGCCAGACAGAGCGCATTGCCTTCGCTGTCATCCCAGCTGTCATCCAGGCTGATAAAGGAAATCACATGCACATCATCCAGCAGTGTGTGGTATTCATCCAGGCTCATGCTCATGGCTGCGGCAACCTCCTCACCGGTCGGGTTGCGGCCCAACTGGTGCTCAAGGGCCAAAACCTGACGTTCAAGCCGTTTGTACTTGTCCCTCATCGAGCGACTCAGCACGTCGTAAGAGCGAAGCTCGTCAATAATCGCCCCCCGGATGTGCTGCTCGGCGAATGTTTTGAACATTACGCCCCGCTCCGGCTCATACCTGTCCGCTGCATTAATCAGGCCAATTACAGCGACACTCATCAGGTCGTCCCGGTCTAGATGGGCCGGCAGCTGCGGTGCGATCCGGTTAACCTGGTACCGGGCCAGACCGATATGATCCAGAATCAACTGTTCCCGGTTAAGCATTACAACCGGGTCAGGATTATGTGGGACTGTCCTTTTTGCCATGTCTATTCGGTGTGGGGGTTGTCAAGAAAACGTCTGAAAAAGAATTGGATGTTCCCCTTCAGCCGTGCATGACGGGTGCTTTCAATCACCCGCTTGGCCAATGTATTGAAGCAGGCCGCCGCTTCCGAATCAGGAAACAGCTCGGAAACCGCTCGCTGACGCTTAACCGCCTCGACCACCTTTTCATCCTTGACAACGCATCCCAGATAGTCCAGCGAAATGTCCAGAAAACGACCGGCCACATTGGCCAGCTTCCTGAAAACCTCCAGCGCATCCTCGCTGTCCTTGGCCATGTTGACCAGCACCTTGAAATGATGTTCGGAATAACGACTGGAAAGCAGCTTGATCAGTGCGTACACATCCGTGATCGATGTCGGCTCGGGGGTAACAACAACAATGATCTCCTGTGCTGCCACAGCAAAATAGGTCACATTTTCAGAGATGCCAGCCTCGGTATCGACGATCATGATGTCGAACTTCTCTTCCAGCATATCCAGCTCATCCAGCAATTTAAGCTTTTCGTGCTGCCCCAGGCTGGTAAACTCCTGAACGCCGGAACCGGCAGGTATGATCTTGATGCCGGCCGGACCGTCTACCAGAATCTCGGAAATGCTTTTCTCGCCGTTGAGCACATTGTTTAAGTTAAAAACCGGCGACAAGCCCAATAGCACATCCAGATTACCCAGCCCCAGGTCCGCATCGATGATCAGCACCTTCTTGCCCTGTGCCGAAAGCGCAATCGCCAGATTGGATACCACATTGCTTTTGCCGACACCGCCCTTGCCGCTGGTGACCGAAATCACCCTGATGCCTTTCTGGTCAGTGGCAGCCGCCTGCCCAGGCGCATCGCCATTCTGGGTCTTCCGTGCCGTGCGCGCCATCTCCCTCAGCGTATCGGCCTGATCGCCCCTTCCGGAAACTTCACTCATTTACAGCCCCCCGTAAAATCATCTCCGCCAGCTTGGACGACGTGGCAACCTCAATATCCTCAGGCACGCGTTGTCCGGTTGTAAAATACGCTATCTGCAGGTTGTCCTTCATCAGCAGGTTGACCATGTTGCCCAGGCTCTCGCACTCATCCAGCTTGGTGAATACTACCTTGCTGATCTGGAAAATACTGAAGCGCCGCAGTATCTCCTCCAGCTCACGATCCTTGGTGGTCGCCGAGAGACAAAGATAGACCTCGATCGGCACCTTGTTGTCGAGAAAGTTCTTCATCTCGTCCAGCTTTTCCTTGTCTTTGTGGCTGCGGCCGGCTGTATCGATGAAAATCAGGTCACAGTCGGTATGCTTGTCAACCGCCTTTTCCAGCTCCTTCGGCGTCGAGGCCACATCCAGCGGTATGCCCATGATTCGCGAGTAGGTCTTGAGCTGCTCGACCGCCCCCACCCTGAAGATATCCATGGTAATCAAAGCTACTTTGTTCCCACGGTTCAGGGCATACATGGCTGCCAGTTTGGCTGTCGTGGTTGTTTTGCCCACTCCGGTAGGTCCTACCAGGGCAATGATCCGCGGCTGATTTTTCTTCAGCTTGAGCATGCCGGCAAACTTGATCAGACGAGCAAACGTCTCGCTCAACCGTGACTTGACCGGTAGATCGCCGCTTTCTGCCGGCAGTGTGTCGAGCGTGTCCAGTATCTTGCGGATCAGCTCCGGAGAGACACCGTTCTTGACCAACTCCTGGGCCAGCGGGGATTCGTCGGGCAACAGCTCTGCGGCAGTCTGCCCTTCCTTCGGCCTGGCCTTGTGGGCATCCGGCCACTGCACGGCCTTGACGCCCCCCTCCTGGCTTTTTGCCAGTGTATTCAGCAGCAGCTTCTTGATCTCCTCCAGATCCTCTCGGGGGATGTTTTTGAGGTTCAAGCCACCTTCCTGGATAGCAGCACCAGGTACCACCTCACCGGCCGGTTCTTCCTTGCGGCTCTCTTCGCGACGGGAAAGCTGTTCAACCCTTTCCCGCAGCTCTTTTAGTTCCCTGGCCAGGGGTGCCAGCATGGAGTTCTCCAGGTCCTCTTTGGCCGTCCGCTCCCTGACCGGCTCCCGATAAGGCTCTGGCACCCTCACAACAGGTGGTGGCGGTGCGGACTTGCGCGCCGGATCAACTGCGGCGGTTACCCGGTAGATCGGCTTGCTGAAAAAGCCCAGAATCCCCTTGGTCTTGTCCTTCTTGGTAGACAGGATCATTGCATCCGGGCCAAGCTCTTCCTTGACCATGCGCAGGGCCTCGGCCATGCTTTCTGACTGAAAGGTCTTAACCAGCATTTAAGCTCACCACCCCCAGTGACTGAATTTTGACATTTTGCGGTATCTCGTTGTGTGACAGCACTGCCATGTGCGGTATAAAACGTTCCACCAGTTTCCTGACATGGCGACGGATCGAGGGCGAAGCCAACAGCACGGGTTGGGCGCCGCTCGGACTGAAGCGGTCCGCCATTGCGCGGATGGCGCTGATGATCATCTGGGCCGTATTCGGCTCGATCGCCAGATAACTGCCCTGGTCGGATGGCTGGATTGCATCCGCAATCACATCTTCCACGTCCCGGCCCAACGTAACCAGACAGAGCATATCATCGTCCAGTTTGTACTGATCGACGATAAAGCGGCCCAGCGCCTGACGCACGAACTCGGTCAGCACGTCCGGATCTTTGGTGAGCTGGGCGTAGTCGGCCAGCGTTTCCAGTATGCTGCGCAAATCGCGGATTGACACCCCTTCCTTGAGCAGGTTCTTGATGACGCGCAGCAATGTTCCCAGGTTCATCTGGCTCGGGATCAGCTCGTCGACCACCTTGGGTGCGGTAACCGCCAAGTTATCCAGCAGCTGTTGCAATTCCTGACGGCCAACCAGTTCATGGGCGTGACGTTTGACGATTTCACTGATATGGGTAGCAACCACCGTAGTGCTATCCACTACTGTGTAGCCCATAACCTGGGCCTCGTCGCGAGATTCGGCGCTGATCCAGACCGACGGCAGCCCAAAAACCGGCTCCCTGGTGCTCACTCCCGGCAGGTTGCCTGTAACAGCCCCGGAATCCATGGCAAGATACTGTCCGGTAAGTTCGCTACCGCCCACCTTGGCGCCCCTGATCAGCAGATTGTATTCGTAGGGCCTGAGTTGCAGGTTATCGTGGATGTGAATCGGCGGCACCACAAAGCCAAGTTTTTGTGCATACTGGCGGCGAATGGAACGAATCCGCTCCAGCAATTCCCCATCCTGAGCAGCATCCACCATCGGGACCAGTCCGTAGCCAACCTCCAACTCAAGCACGTCCAGCGGCCGTATGGCAGAGGCCTGATCGGCGCTCTCCTCGGCGGCACCCGCCTCGGGTTGTGCAGCCTCCTCGACAACCTGGGCCTTTTCTCTGGAAAGCTTACCGACCATAAACGCCGCGCCGGAAAGCATCAAAAATGCGAAATGCGGCAGCCCCGGAATCAGCGCAAACAGGAACAGCACGCCCGAAGAAACATAAAATGCTTTCGGATAATTCATGAACTGGCTGGTGATCTCGCTGCCGAAGTTGTTCTCGTCAGCAGAGCGGGTCACGATAATACCGGCTGCCGTGGATATGATCAGGGCCGGAATCTGGGCCACCAGCCCCTCACCGATGGTCAGCAGTGTGTAGTTGGTCAGAGCCGCTACAATCGGCATCCCCTGCTGAAAAACACCGATGATCAGTCCGCCGAAGATGTTAACCATCACGATCAGGATGCCGGCGATGGCATCACCACGCACAAACTTGCTGGCACCGTCCATGGAGCCATAGAAATCGGCCTCGCGCGAAATCTTCGTACGGCGGGCCCGGGCCTCCTTCTCGGTAATCATGCCGGCCGACAAATCGGCATCTATCGCCATCTGCTTGCCTGGCATGGCATCCAGTGTGAAACGCGCCGTAACCTCGGCCACACGTCCGGCACCCTTGGTGATGACCACAAAATTGATAATGACCAGGATCAGAAAGATAACGGCGCCGACCACATAGTTGCCGCCGACCACAAACTGGCCAAAGGCCTTGATCACTGCGCCGGCGGCCTCGACACCTTCGCTGCCGTGCAGCAGGATCAGGCGCGTTGATGCGATATTAAGCGCCAGCCTAAACAATGTGGTCACCAGCAGGACAGAGGGAAATACCGAGAAATCAAGAGGGTGGGTCGTATAGAGGCAGACCAGCAGGATACAGAGCGCAATTGTGATGTTAGCCGCCAGAAAAACGTCCAGCAGAAAAGCGGGCAGCGGAATGATCATCAGCGAAAGCACGCCGATCAAAGCCACAGCCACATATATGTCCGAGTTTTTGCGGAATCCGCCCAACTCGACCGCTTCTACCGTTCCGTTTGCCATTTTGTTTCCATTTCTGTGACGTGTTGACAGCAACCCATAAGTGCAATTTTTGTGCCGCCAATTGCAGGCTCCGGCGGAGTGACCACCTGCGCCAAACCAGCTGATTTAGAAGCATTATCCTGATGGGGGTTTTGACCACTGGCAGTCCAGGTTTTTTGAAACTGTCAATTGATTGAACGTGACGGTATTTTGACTTGTTTCTGGCGGATACCTGCCGTTGTTTGTCAGAGCTTGCCTTTGAGGCGGTACACATAGGCCAGCACTTCAGCCACGGCAGCATAGAGGGATTCGGGGATCGGCTCGTTTTCCTTGACCTGGTCGTAAAGTTCCCTGGCCAGGAAACGGTTTTCCACCAGCGTGACATTATTTTCCCTGGCAATCTTCTTGATGGCCTGGGCCATCACGTCAGCACCCTTGGCCAGAACAATCGGCGCGATCATCTTTTGCCGGTCGTACTTGAGCGCCACGGCAAAGTGGGTCGGGTTGGTAATGACCACATCCGCCATGGGGATGATCTTGACCATGCGTCGTCTAGCGGCCTGGAACTGCATCTGCTTGATCTTGCCCTTGATCTTGGGATCGCCTTCGGTCTCCTTGTTCTCATCCCTGACCTCCTGTTTGGTCATCATCAGGTTCTGCACATAGCGCCACTTGACGTACATCATGTCCAGCACGCCCAGTACGATCAAGACGCCACAGGTATGGATCACGATCTTGAACGAAATGTGCCCGACATAATTCAGGATCGTCTCGATATCAGCTTCAGCCAGAAAGGTGATATTGCCGATCTCATCCACCATCACCCGGTAGGCAATGTATCCAACCACAGCGATCTTCAGCAGTGACTTGAGCATCTCCATCATGGCGTCTTTGTTGAAGAGCCGCTTGAACCCGGCCATGGGACTCAGTTTATCGAATTTGAAACCGATGCGCGTCAGGTTGAATTCGACCCGCCCCTCGTCCTGCACCAGTTTGGCCAATAGCCCGGTCAGCAGGACGGTCAACAGGAGCGGCGCCATAATCAGCACGATCAGCAGAAACAGGTCAAGGGATAGCCTGTAGATGTTGCTTTCAGTGAACTCAAAACGCCCCATGCCACCTAAAACCTCTGTTGCATGCTGCTTGAGACGTTCCACCATGAAACTGCCGAACAGATACAGGCTGACAACACCGGACAGCAGGGTCAGCGAGGATGTCAGCATCTGACTCTGGGGAGGCGCGCCCTTTTCGCGGGCCTTCTCCAGCTTTTTACCGGTCGGCTGTTCTGTTTTGGAATGCTTGTCGCTTTCTTCAGCCAGGGATCATCCCCCCTTTCCGCTCATCAGCCAGAAAAGATGTTCCATCTGCCCCCGTAGCTGCCCGAATGAGATCTCCAGCACATGGAAGAAGAGGGTCAGGGTCATGCCCAGCACCAGCAGGCCGACACCAATATTCAGCGGCAGGCTGATCATGAAGATATTCATCTGCGGGAAAGCGCGCGCCATGACACCCATGGCAACGCTGGTCAAAAGCAGGGCGACCATGACCGGCGCAGCCAGGCGCACCCCCAGCGTCATGACATCGGAGGTGCGCTTGACCAGAAACAGGAGCAACTCGCCATTCAATTGCCAGCCACCCAGCGGGATGATTGCAAAACTGTCGGCAATCGCCTTGATGAACATGTGGTGAATATTGAGCGATAGAAACAGCAGCGTTGCCAGCAGCGTCTGCATTACAGACATGATCTGGGTCTGTCCGCCGCGCGTCGGGTCGATGATCTGGGAGATGGTAAATCCCATCTGCATGCCGATGATCTGGCCACAAAACTCGACCGCTGAAAAGATGATCTGGGTGGTGAAAGCCAGGGTGATGCCGATCATGAACTCGCCGAGCGCCAGCAGGGCCAGCGAGAACACATCTGTCGGCATGGGTGTGGGCGGGGTAATTGCCAGAGCTGGGAAGCAGACCAGGGTAAGCATCATGACGATAACAGCCTTGAAGCGCACCTGCAGAGACCTGCCTCCAAAGACAGGGATCGCCGCAAAAAGCCCCGCTATCCGGCTCAGCACCAGCATGAAGATGATCACCTCATGCGGGGATGGAAAAGGGAGCAGCGGAAACATACCCTATCGTCTCATGGTTTCGATCAGCGCATAGATCTCACGGGTAAAATCGCTGGTATAGGTCATCATCCAGGGAAAGAAGATGATCATGGCCACCATTACGGCGATAATCTTGGGGGCAAATGCCAACGTCGCTTCGTTGATGGATGTAACCGCCTGAAAGACACTGATCAGCAGGCCTACCACCAGACTGAAGATCAATAGCGGCGCTGATAGCAGCAGCACCGCCTCGAAACTGCGTCTGGCAAGTTGTACCACCAGTTCTGGAGTCATGGTATACCTCTTGGATTAAGGTTGAAGGTAAAAGGTAAAAGACTGAATGGAAAACTTCAGCCTTCAGTCTTCAGCCTGCTTCTATTCAGCCGAAGCTCTTGACCAGGGAACTGATCACCAGCCCCCAGCCGTCAACCAGCACAAACAGCAGGATCTTGAACGGCAAGGAAATCATGACCGGCGGCAACATCATCATACCCATGGACATCAGTACCGATGCAACAACCATGTCAACCACGATGAACGGGATGTAGATCAGAAAGCCGATCTGAAATGCCGTCCGCAACTCGGAGATCATAAAGGCGGGGATGATAGTCAATGTGGGGATGTCATCTGCGTTTTTCGGTCTAGGCAGTTTGGAAAGGCTTACAAACAGGGCCAGGTCTTTTTCTCTGGTCTGGGAAAGCATGAACTTTCTGATCGGCATGACAGCCCGATCGAGCGCCGTTTGCTGTGTAATCTGCTGCGCCTTCCAGGGCAGATAGGCATCTTTATGCACCTGCTGCCAGACCGGACTCATGATAAAAAAAGTGAGAAACATGGAGAGCGCAATGATGATCTGATTGGAAGGCGCCTGCTGCGTGCCCATAGCTGTTCGCAAAAATGACAGCACCACCACGATGCGCGTAAAGGATGTGGTCATGATCAGCAGGCCAGGGGCCAGCGACAGGATCGTCAACATCAGGAAAATCTGGATCGTCACAGCCAGATCGCCCGGTTTGGTGGATGAGCCCACACCGATATTCAGGGAAGGAAGCGGAACCGGCTCTGCCCAGGCCACGCACGCAACCGCTGTCAGCAGCACAAAGCAGAGCAGCCCTGCCAAACGCTTGTCTGGCGCCTTATTAAACATCTCTCAACTCCCCTGTTTTCCGGAGCCGCGCCTGATCAAACCCATAATCCCGGATCTGATGGCGCCTTCCTCTTCCACCACATCGATCTCTTCCATAAAATCCACCTGTTTAAGCAGGGTCAGCCGATCATCACTGCTGGCCAGCAGCAGGTATTCCCCGCCGACCTCAATCAGTATCAATGACTTTCTGGGCGCCAGGTACCTGGTTTCAATCAGGCGGATGTGCCTGGATGAAAGTCCGGAGATCTTGCCACCGGCAAATCTGGCAGCAAAGTGTCTTGTCAGCAGTATCAGGCCAACCACGATCGCCAAAGCAGCCACCATCTGCAGAAAGCTGGTCATGAAATTAAAGTTCTGACTGGCAGGCTCCTCAGTAAAACCGGCAGTTGGCAACATCAACAGCAGTACGATGACCGCCGTTTTCACAATATCTTCTCCACCCTTTCATTGGGGCTGACGATGTCGACCAACCGCACGCCAAACTTTTCATTCACGACCACGGCCTCACCTCGGGCCACCAACTTGGAGTTGACAAAGATATCCAAAGGTTCCCCTGCAAGCTTGGTAAGCTCGACAACCGCCCCCTGATTCAGTTGCAGCACATCCTTTACCAGCATCTTCGTGCGTCCAAGCTCAACCGTGACCTGCAAGGGTATGTCAAGGATGAAGTCGAGGCTTTTCTTGTCCAGTACCGACTCATTGGCTTCTGGCTTTTCTGTCACTGGTGCCCCCTTTTATCTGTAATCGCAGTAATCTGAATGGCCTTGTTGCCATGGCGCACACCTGGAATGCCGCTGTATTTGGGCGCACCCTCAAGCATAACCTGCAGTTCGCTGGAGCAGGGTTTGTCAAGCATGACAGTATCCCCGGGCGCCAACTCCAGCAATTCACGCAGCGTGATGTCTGCATTGCCCATCACAACAGAAAGCTCCAGCGGCGCCTCCATCAGACCGGACGTCAACCGGTTGGACCACTGGGGATCAATCGCCATCAGGTCAAATTGCATCCCGGCCTTGAGCTTGTCCCGAATCGGGTCGATTGTCATGTAAGGTATGGCAAAGACCATGTTGCCGGAGACATCTTCGATCTGGATCTTCATCGACATGGTCACTATCTGGTATTCAGGAGGGACGATATTGATCAGACGCGGGTTCATCTCCATGCGCAACAGGTTCATCTGGGTGGCATACAATGGCGCCCAGGCCTTTTCCATGTCCAGCAGGATATCGCGTACCACCTTTTCCATCAGCCGCAGTTCGACTGAAGTAAACAGGCGGTTGATGTTGGGATTGTTGGCGCCGGTTCCGCCCAGCAGGCTGTCAACGAAGGAAAGTACCAGGGTGCTGTCAAACGTTACCAGCGCCGCACCTTTCAGCGGCTCAATCTTGAAGATGCCCATGCAAACGGGAGTCGGCAGGGTTTGTAGAAAGTCATCAAACTTGTAGGCACGCGCACCGATCTTCTTCAGCTCGACCACCTTGCGCAAACGATTGGTCAGTGTAATCCGGTTATAGCGGATAAACCCGTCATAGACGATGTCCAGATTGGGAACAAAGCCCTTGTGGGCCTCGCTGTTAAACAGATCGTAGGTGACTATGGCCCCTTCAGACTTGGCCAGTTCCTTTTCGGGTTCGATGCGACCATCGAACACGGCATTCAGCAGCGCCTCGATCTCGGCTTTTGTAAGGATCTTTTCGACGGACATGGCGCTCGTTTTATTGGACTACAAAATCTGTAAAATAGATCTTGGCGATCTTTCCTGGCGGAATGATCTTGTTGACAGCAGCAAGAATCTCTTTTTTCAGCTGGGCCTTGCCCTGGACATCCTGAATATCCCGCAGTGTCTTGGTGCTGAGCAAAATCAGTATGGCATCCCTGATGGGAGCAAGCCTTGTATCCAGTTCAGCCTTGACCGACGGGCTGGCCATGTCGATCTCCACCTTGATTTTCAGATAACGCAGCTCCTGGCCGTCATAGATGTTCACGATGAATGGATCCAGGGGAAATATGGTAGCAGCTCCGGCTGCCGGGGTTGCAGCTCCGCCTTGTCCGCCACCACCATGACCCGAATCCGCCTTGGCCTCTGCTGGCGCGCCTTCCTTGGGCGGTTCCTTCTTGCTGCCCTTGCCCAACATCATGAATGCGACAACACCGAGGATCAGGGCAGCCGCGACAGCTGCGCCGATAATGATGATCATCTTTTTTTTGCCGCCACCGTCTTCTGTTTCGACAACAGCCTGCTCTTCCTTGGCCATGGATCACGTTCTCCTTTGCAGTTGTCTGAATGCGCATTTGTTACTGCAATTGCTGAAATTTATAACTAAAACCGGCTTTTTGCAACCTTTTAAAAAAACAGGGCGTGCACTGCATAAGCATGGCACGCCCCGTCATTTCTGCGTTAACACACAACTGCTATTAACGTTTCAGATTCAGAACCTCCTGGGTCATCTCATCGGCCGTGGTGATGGTTTTGGAGTTGGCCGAATATGCCCTCTGGGTCAGAATCATCTTGACGAACTGGGACGCCATGTCCACGTTGCTCTGTTCCAGCGAGTTGGAAAAGATCTTGCTGTTGTTCCCGTTGGCACGGCCGATATCCGGCGTGCCGGATGTCTGCGTCATCCTGAACAGCGTGCCGCCTTCCTTGGACAGGGCCGGCGGGTTGGGCACCGTGCCGTAGCCCACCTTCTTGACAGCCGCGTCACTGGTTGATACAGCACCGCTGCCGGTATAGTAACCGGTCATCGGCTCACCGGCCGCATTGGCATACAGACAGACGATCGTGCCATTGTTCTCAACACTGGTGATCTTCTGGAACGTGTACGTTGCAGCAGTAGTATGGGTCTGTGGAATCATGATCGGGATGCCGTCCTCATCCAGCACCCGATAGCCTAAAGGCGTGATCAGCGGCAGGTTCGTTCCTTCGGCTGCCCCCAGCCGGAAGGTGCCGGCCCGGGTGTAATACGCGTCGGCTGGCGGTACGGCAGTGCCTGCCGCGGCGCTGGGGGTGCCCAGGGCAAAGAAGCCTTCCCCCTGGATAGCCAGGTCTGTGACCACTTCAGTGCTCTCAAAGGCGCCCTGGCCCATGACCGAGTCGATCTTCTGAATCTGGGTGCCGCGCCCCAGTTGTGAGCCGTTACCGATATCCACGTACATCATGTCGGCAAACAGCATGCGGTTTGATTTGAAGCCGATCGTATTAACGTTGGCCAGATTGTTGCCAATTACGTTGATCCCTTCGGCGTTAGCCAATAGTCCGGATACACCGGTAAACATTGCGGATGTGATACTCATGGTATTGCCTCCTTGCTGTGTGAGTACTTCTGTTGTCGGAAACGCCTCAGTCGGTTGGCATTTCCAGGGCTTCCTCACGGAGGGCCAGCCCTTGATTGGTTAATTGCTTTTCCTGGTTCCCTGTCCCGAGTCCCAAGTTCCGCCTAAATTATTACTGCCGAATCTATGTTGGTAAACACATTGCCTTTCATCTGACTTTTGTCCATGGCTGTTACCACGGTACGGTTTTTGATACTGACCACCAACGCGGCATCACCCATCATAACCAGCGATTCCTTGCCGCCCTTCTGGGCCACGCAGTTGACTGCACCTTCCAGATTGGCCAGATCGCCTGCCGTAAGGCTGATATTCCTGGCCTTGAGTCTTTCCTGGGCATGCTGTGAAAATTTGACCCCCTGTGAGGGTAGCTTTGCATCCAGAACTGATGCAAAAGATGGGCCGTTTAGCTGCTCTGTTGTACCGCTTTTTTGCTGCTGCGATCGATCCGTGTGTACCGGCTGAACCGGATTTGGAAAATAGATGTTATCAACCATGGCTAACTCGCAGACACGCTGATCACATCGGTCAGCGACACTTTCGCATTACCGATTTTCAGCGTCGGCGTATTGTTGACAAACGAGACACCATCCACATAACCGGTGGTATAGGTAGTTGTTGTCACGCTGGAACCGCCGGCGGTGTTGCCACTCAAGGCAAAACTGTAGGCCCCGGCTGCCAGCTTGTTGCCGCCGTTGTCGCATCCATCCCAGGTATATCTGCCGTCTCCAGACGCCAGATCAGCCAATGCCACAGTCCTGACCGTATTGCCGGCAGCGTTCTTGATGGTCAGCGTTGCGGTGGATGCAGCTGATGAAAGGCTGTAATTGAGTACTGGCGACGTCGTGCCGTCAAAGTTTACTGCATCACCATATGCCTTGACATAACCGCCCACAAAAGAGACGGAATTGACAGCCATGGCGTTATTCTGGGCAGTTATCATATTGTTCATCGCCTTGGTGGTGTTGTAGGACTGCTCCACCAGGGTCAGCTGGGACAGCTGCTGCAGCATTGCACTGGCATCCTGAGGCGCCATGGGATCCTGATACTGCAACTGCGCAATGAACAGGTTCAGGAAGTCCTGGGAATCCATGCCCAACGATGATTTCATGCTTGACGATGCCGTGCCGGTACTCGTAGCTGAAGTTACGTTTGTGATCATGTTTTCCTCCTTTCTTTAAAAATGAAGATCCAGCGTAGACTGTTCCGCCCTGGCAAAATACACCGGCAAAGAACTTGATTCGGCGGCATATTGCTGTCTGTATCCGCCGGCATTCATCCACTGCTGGGTCTGTCTGTTTTTGGCCAGCTCCTGCCATTCCGCATGCTGCGAATTGCCTCCCTGACCATTGTAACTGCCGTTGCCGCTGGTGACGTCAAACTTCTCCATGTTAATGTTCTGGCGGGCCAGGGACTCCTTCAGTGTATCGGCATGCTGAAGCAGGCTTTCCCGTGCAGACCTGTTTTCAGCCACGATCTCTACCCGCAACCGCTGTTCATCAAGCCTGAAATTGACCTTGATGTCACCCAGGTGTTCTGGTGACAGCTTGATGGTGATCTGCTCACTACCCTGCTTGATCTCCCTGGTTGCCAACTGCGTCTTGACCTGACCAGCTACGTCGCCGCTGTCAACCACTTGTGATGACGCCGTCTCACGCGACTCAGTCCCTATATCGAAACGGCCTTCCATAGACTGTGATACCACCTGGTTTCCAGCCAGTTTCGACGGATCAACCATCTGACGACCAAACGATTCACCGCCCCTGTTGTCCGCACCGCCCTCCGGCTGTCGGAAAGCCCCGGACTCCGTCTCTGCCTGACGACCTTCCGTCAGTTGGTCATTCACGTCGAGACGCACTTCTGCGACTTCGGGTTCCAGCTCCACAACAGCTTCCTGCTTCACTACCGGCTGTCCGTTCACATCTTGACGGTTATCAGCTTCAAGCATTACCGCTGATGCGCGTGCAAACCTGAATCCTGCATCACCCTGCCGTTGCGGTACATCTGTCTTATCCGCCACATAGGATTCTGCTGTCAGGCCGCCTTGCATCGCCTGCGTCCCCATCCTTCTGCCTTCTGCAGATGTAACGGCATTTTCATCCTGACTGACCATTTTGCCGGCTGCCGTTGGTGTCATACTGTCCTTGTTTTCCAGCGCAGATACTGCTCTGCCCTGCTCCGGCCTGTCAACGCCAGTCAGCGTTGGCACCGTTACCGGCTCCTTGCTGACCAAACCCTCGCCTTCTGCTGAGGTTGGGGAAATCGGTTGCGAGGCAGCGACCTGCCCCTTCAATTCAACCGGCCCTGTGGCTGTTGAAGCCGATTCGTCCATGCCAATTTCAAGTCCTTCTGTTTCCACTGCTAACGGCGTTCTGCCGTCTGCCGGCGCCACTGCTGCCAGCGATGCCACATCCTGTGACACCAGAAGATCACTACCCATCTCTGTATTGCCCTGCTGCAGCAATTGTGCTCCCGCCTGGATCTGCGAGGCAATTACACCCGGATTCCTGCCCATCTCAGCCAGCAATGCTGCCATGATTTCTGCATCCAAAGCCGCCTCCATCTGAACGGCAACATCTTCATCAGCCTTGCAATCTTCTGCAGCTGCCACTCCTTGGACACCGGCCCCGGACTGATCCTGGCGGTACATGCCGCCCAACAGGCCTGCGAACGCCCCCCCCTGTGCTGCATCGTCGCTCACGGCAGAGCCCCCCATTGAGGAAGACTGGGCTGTTCCGGCAGGGACTGCAACTGCCATTGTTACCAACATCTGTCCTGCATCCATAGTTCTCACCTCCTTTCATTGGTTTTTTCGGGTGTAGACAGAACTAGCACCCGGAAACTGTATTCACATCCCTTTCAGGTTTTCATTGATCCACTTCAGCACCCTGGGCTGTTTGATGTGGGGTACCAGCTTGATGACTGTTTTGGTATCCATCCTGTCGAGCAGGGCTATTGCCTTACCCTCATCCAGCTTGTCCATCAACTGGCCCGCCTGTTCAGCCCGCATCTTCTTGAACATGGCAATCATCTTCTTCTGCTTATCGTCCTGCTCCTTTTTCTGAACCTTGGACTGCTGGTCAAGCTTCTTCTTGGACTCCTCCAACACTTTTATCCTGGCATCCAGGCTGTCGCCCAGCTTCTTAAGCTCCTGTTCCTTGGCAGCCAATGCAGCTTCCTTTTCTGCCAACTGCTGACGCCGTGCATCCTGAATAGCCTTTTCTTCGCGTGCTGCGCGGGCAGCACTGATCGGCTGCGCCTCCTGAGGCTTCTTATCGGCAGCAGAGGTTGTGCTTCCTTTTGGCGGGCCACCTTCCGCCGCCGCATGCAGATAGATGTCTGGATGAAAAAGCCAAAACAGTCCAACCAAAATCACGCACGAAAAGATCAACACCATCCTACGCATCAGTTATTGTCTCCCTGCTTCTGCACAGCTATCTCGTCCATAAATCCCTGTTCCTTCTGGTCCCGTTCAATCCTGAACTCACACGCCTTTTTCTCCTTCAGGGACTCCAGCACCTTCTTGTCTTTGGTGGCATCCAGCAGCACTTCACGACGCTCATCCAGAACCACACCCAATTGTTCAACCCGTTCTTTCTGCCGCCTGATATCTTCCCGCTTGCGTTCGAAATAGTCCGCATAGCGTCGCATCTCTTCAACACTGCTGAATTCGGCCTGGCGCTGACTGAACTCTTCGGCAGCCCCCTGCGCCTCAACCTCCTGCTGTTTGAGAAAATCGCTGGCCTGATCAAGCTCTTTCTTTGCAGCTGCAAATTCCTGTTTGCGCGCCCGTTCCATTTCAAGGCGGTACTTAAGCACCTGCTCCAGTTCAAACTGTTTCCCGGCCACCGTGCCAGCCCCCTGTCAATCTTGTTTCTTTGTCCAGTAAAACTATCCTGCTACAACGTCCTCAATTTTCAAACAGTTCTTTCAACCCCTGCACCGCCTCATCCAGTGAAACCGGCGTGTGAATCGCCTGCTTGAGATAGCTGATCATAGCCTCGTTTTTCAGTATTGCATAATCTATACCCGGATTGCTGCCACTCTTGTAAGCCCCGATATTAATCAGATCCTCCGACTGCTTGTAAGTGGCCATGGTTTCTTTGAACTTGCCGGCGAGTGATTGCTGTTCCGACCGAGTAACATCGCTCATTACCCTGCTGGCACTGGCCAGCACATCGATCGGCGGGTAGATGTTCCGCGCCGCCAGAGCGCGGGAAAGCACAATATGTCCATCCAGGATGCTACGCATGGAATCCGATATCGGCTCGTTGAAATCATCCCCTTCCACCAGCACCGTGTAAAGCCCGGTGATACTTCCCTCGGCAAAGTTCCCGGTTCTTTCCAGCAGTTTGGGCAACGCGGCAAAGACCGACGGCGTGTAGCCCTTGGTTGTGGGAGGCTCGCCGATAGCCAGCCCGACCTCCCGCATCGCCATGGCAAAACGGGTTGCCGAGTCCATCATCAGCAACACCTTGCGCCCCTGCTTCTGGAAATACTCGGCGATCGTCGTGGCAATATATGCCCCGCGCATACGCACCAGCGGAGGCTGGTCCGATGTCGCCACCACGACAACCGATTTTTTCAGCCCCTCTTCCTGAAGGTCCTTTTCGATAAATTCCCGCAGTTCACGTCCGCGTTCTCCAATCAGGGCGATAACGTTTACATCCGCCTCAGTATAACGAGCAATCATGCCCAGCAGTGTCGACTTTCCGACACCTGAACCCGCCATGATTCCGACGCGTTGCCCCTGCCCGCAAGTCAGGAGACCATTGATGCTCCTGATTCCCAGGTCAAGCGGCCTGCGAATTGGTGGCCGTGTCATTGGATTGACTGGGGTGGCATAAATCGGATACTCCTCCTCCGTACGTAGCGGCCCCTTGTCATCTATCGGATTGCCCAAACCATCAATCACCCGTCCCAACATCTGCGGCCCGACCCCCAGGGTTGCCTTTTCGCGGCGGACCGATATCAGGCTGTCAAGTCCAACTCCCCTAAGCTCTCCCAGCGGCATAAGCAAGGTCTTGTTGTTGCGGAAACCAACCACTTCCGCTGGAATCGGCGCCCCTTCCTGGGGTCTGATTTCGCAAATGGCCCCGACCGAGGTCTCCGGGCAGTAGCCCTCGATGACCAGGCCAACCACCTGGGTGACCTTGCCGTGCAATTTGATCGGCCTGGCCGACTCGATAGCGGCCCGGTACCTTTTCATGTTGATCTGTGTTTCCGCCACGCATGCTCCAGTCAGTCCGATTCAGGTTCCATGACAACAACCGATCGCTCCTCCATCAGACGCCGCATCAGTTCGTCAAGCTGGGCATCAATGCCGGCATCTATGGTTCCAAGCTCGGAATCGATCAGACAACTACCCGGCATTACGCTTATATCTGATTTGATCTGCATGCCTTCCGTAATCAACTCTTTTCGAAGGGTTTCTCCGTTACCGGTTGTAGCCAGAATATAATCGTCGGGATTAAGCCGGATGGTAATGCGGTCATGTTCCGATACCGCGGCAAGCCCCGCCTTAACGATCTCGGAAAGGATACTGCGGTTGATTGATATCTCTCTGACAATGACCTTGCGGGCAACCATCATTACCAGGTGGATCAGTTCATCTTCTGACTCGCGCAACACCTTTTCACGCAAGTTTTCAATTTCTTCCATCGCCAGGCGAAGGGATCTGAACACATTAACCAGGCCGCGCTCGGCCAGGTTTTTGCCTTCAATCAGTCCGTTCTGGAAAGATTCGCGCAGCTGGCGATCCAACTCCTCTTCGGTTATCACCGCCATGGCTGGTCCGGACTCTTCCGCTTCCTCATCTGGCGACATGCCTTCAAGCTCTGTTGTGTCAAACATGCCCATCGGAGTAAAGCCGCCATCTTCCGCGGATTTGTGCGCCATGGCTGCATGTCCGAGCGTCCTGAATTCATATCCGCCCAGCACAGCGCTGTCCGCCTGTGTCGATTTGATGACGTTAGACAAGCAGGTCCTCTCCGCCTCTTCCGGCCAGCACGATCTTGCCGTCTTCTTCCATCTTGCGCACAATCTTGATAATCTCGCCCTGCGCCTTTTCCACATCCGACAAGCGCACCGGTCCCATGACCTCCAGGTCCTCCTTGATCATCTCGGCCGCACGGCTGGAAATATTTCTGAAGATCTTCTCCTTGACATCTTCCGTTGACGTCTTCATCGCCAGGGTAAGCGTATCGTTGCTGACCTCTCGCATAATCGCCTGGATACTGCGGTCATCCAGATTGAACACATCCTCGAAGGTAAACAGGTGTTTGCGAATGATTTCTGCCAAAGGCGGACTGATTACATCCAGCTTGTCGAGGATCTGCTTTTCCTTGCTACGATCAAAGTGATTGAACATATCAACCACCTTTTCAATACCACCAACCTTGTAACGCTGGGTACCGCCCATTGATTTTAGTTCCCGCTTCATCACCTCGTCCAGGTCCATCAGTATCTCCGGAGATACCTGCTCAACATCTGCAATACGCAGCACCACCTCAGCCTGAAGATCCTGGGGAAGCATACTGATGATTTCGCTGGTCTGCTTGGACTTGAGTTTGGCCAGAACCACAGCCACTGCCTGGGGATGTTCCTGGGCCAAAAAATTGGCAATACTCTTTGAATCCATGGTGGAGAGGATGTCGACCAGGTCGCCATAGCTGGATGCACGCAACTCCTCCATCAACAGGTAGGCCTTGTCCGGCCCCAGCGCCTTCTCAAGGATCTTCTGTACAAACTCCTCACCCTGGGAAAAAATACCCGATTCCGGATTAATCACATTGGTGAAATCATCCACCACATCCTTGATGGCAAGGCGGCTGACGTGCCCGAGCGAAGCCATGCTTTTACTGATTCTCTTGATTTGTTCGTCGTCCATATGCTCGAAAACCTTGGCTGTAACTTCGTTGCCAAGATAGAGCAGTAATATGGCGGCTTTTTCAGCTCCGGTCATATGATCCTTACCTGTATCATGAATTAGTTTCCGTCCGGAAAGGGTGCTTTTCCCCCCTGGCGGCGTCAATCTTCGGCTTTGCTTGTGCGGCGTACCTGTGTACGCCTCCGCGCAACGCCTTAATTTTCTTGCCAGGAGAAAAAACCCAGTTTTCCAAACCGGAAACCAATAGTTTCACACCCGGAGTTTCCGGATGGGCACTAATTACTTGCTGTCCTGCGTGATCCAGTTCTGTAGTACCTGTGCCACCTGATAGGGATCCTTCTTGGCAACCTCAATCAGCTGCTGCTGTTCTGCCATCTGAGCCGCGATCTGCGTGCGCTCTGCGCCGGTTAGCTTTTCCGGGTTTTCACTGATCGCTTCAAAGGTTTCCAGAGAAGCGGAGGAAGGGCGAACGACCCGCAGGGAAACAAGCAACGGCTTGATCACCAGCATGATCAGGGCCATGAAGCCACCAGCAATCAGCAGGTTTTTCAGCAATGACATGACGATCGGACTGCCGAGCCAACGCTGCCAGGCGGGCTGTGCTTCTGCCGTGAACACATCCCCAGCATCCTGGAAAGGCACGTTCTGGATGGTCAACTGGTCACCACGGTCGGCATTAAATCCTACCGCGCTCTTAACCAGGGCCTCGATCTTTTGCAGTTCCTCGGCCGACCTGGGCACATATTTCGGTTTTTCCGCCTGCCCTTCTTTTCCAGCAGCGGCCTCATATTTTCCATCCACCAGTACTGCCACCGAGATCTTGCTCAGCGCACCGACCGGCTCAATGATTCTGGCCGTGGAGCGGCTGACTTCATAATTCAGTGTTTCGTCGTTTTTGCTGGCCCCGCTGGAGGCACCGCTACCGGCCGGAGCCGTGCGCCCAAGATTGGTCTGGACACCCGGGACTCCGGCAGCAGCTGTTGCCGATGCGCCCTTTTCCTCTGTGCGCTGTTCACTCCTGACAGCAATCGTTTCCGGATCAAACTTTTCCTCGACCCGTTCAACACGCTTGAAGTCAAAACTCGCCGTAACCCTGGCCACGGTCTTGCCGGAGCCAACAATACGATCCAGCAGTGATTGTATCCGCTCCTCAACATTCTTTTCATAAACGCGCTGCGTTTCCTGCATAGTGGCCGTCATCTTGGCGGTCGGATCGGAAACCCCGCCTCCCTTGCTGAGAATCTTGCCACGGCTGTCAAGCACCGTAACATGATCCGGGTTCATCCCCTCAATTGAAGATGCCACCAGATGCACAACGCCCTGCACCTCGTTTTCACGCAGCGTCCGGCCTGATTTCAGCTTCAGCACAATCGAGGCGGTCGCCGGCTTTTCATTTTCACGGAACAGGGACTTCTCCGGGATAACCAGATGGATTCTGGCCTGCTCCACGCCGCTCAACTGCGTGATTGTGCGCGATAACTCCCCCTGCAGCGCTCGCTGGTAATTCAGCTTCTGCACAAACTCGGTCATGCCAAAGTTCTTGCGGTCGAAAATTTCAAATCCGACTCCACCGCCCTGCGGCAAACCTTCGGAAGCCATGGTCATACGCAGTTCATACACCTTGTCGGACGGCACCATGACGCCTTTACCATCAGCCGTAATCTGGTATGGCACCTTGGAGTCCTTCAATTTCTTGACAATCTCCCCGGCATCTTCAGAGGTCAGGTTTGTAAACAGCGGGCGATAATCGGTCCGGTTTGCCACCAGAATCAAAACGGCAAAGGCAGCCACCGAAAGGAGCGTTACCCCGGCGATCAGCATGCGCTTGCCGGGAGTCAAGGCCAAAAATGGCTCGATAAGTCTTCTAATCCCTTCTGGCATTACTGAATGACCTGTCCTTTCCTGTCAAAATTACCAACCTGATATGCATGTGACATAATTAAATCAGACCTGCATCCGCATGATTTCCTGATAAGCCGATAACGCCTTGTCACGCACGCTCGACATGAACTGGAATGAGATACTCGCCTTTTCCATGGCAATCATAACCTCATGCAGGTTCTTACTCTCACCGCTGGCAAGCGCCTGAATGGATTTGTCCGACTGCGTTTGCATATCATTGACCTTGGTGACCAGTTCACTGAAAAACTTGCCCGCGCCCTCAACTGCGGATGGGGCTTTGGAACTTCCCACCTGAGGGAAGCTACTGCTGATCCCCATACCACTTTCAATACCATTGATATTCATAAAACACCTCCACTGCCAACCATGCCGGGCAGTTAATTATCTTCCAATCTCAAGTGCCTTGAGGGCCATGCTCTTCGCCGCCTGAACAGCCGTAACATTCGCCTCATATGCGCGAGTGGCGCTGATCATGTCCGCCATCTCCTCCATCACATTCACATTCGGCATGGCGACGTATCCCTGGGGGTTGGCATCCGGATGGCCAGGATCATAATGCATCCTGGGAGGAGATTGATCTTCCACCACTTGCGCCACCTCCACCTGACGCACATTCTGACCGGCGGCACCGGATAACGCCCTTGAAAAACCGCTTTGGGCTGGGGTGGCGGTAAAAACCGCATCCTTGCGCTTATAAGGCCCGCCCTCCGGGGTGCGAGTAGTGCCGGCATTCGCCAGATTGCTAGAGATCAGGTTCATCCTGGTTCTTTCGGCGGTCAGCGCCGACGAACTCACATTCATTGAACTGAAGAAGTCCATTTAGCTCCCCACTTTCATTGCGCTACGCAATCCTTCCAGTTTCTTTGTCAGCATCTGGACTGTGGCGTTGTACATGATCTGATTTTCCGCCATGCGGCTCATCTCGTTTTCAATCTCTACTGCGTTGCCGTCCTTGCCAGGCGATTTTGAGGGGCTCTCAACCACCCGCCCCGAAACCGACTCCAGTCGGCCAGCCACGCCTTTAAGCGGTATATGCCTGCTATTGGTGACTCCACCATTGATGCCGCCTCCCTTGAGAGCACCCTGCAGCTCGTGTTCGAAATCCAGAGACTTGGGCACATAATTTGGGGTTTCCGCGTTGGCCACGTTGGACGAAATCAGATTCTGGCTTTTTACGCGCAGATCAATGCTTTTACTGAGCAGATTGATCGTGCTGCTGAATATTCCATCGACCGGCATTGTTTCGCTCCGAACTGATTGTGATAATTCTTCATGTCGATAAATGCAAAAAACGTACCTTAATTTCCAGTCTCCATCAATCAGCATAAGCCGCTGTTTTATCGTCACATATGGGCCTTTGCATAAGGCAGGCCATAGCAAAACAGTGCCGTTTGGTGTCGGGATATTGACACTGTCACGTTCATGACACGAACATACGGCAATGCAAGGCGTAGATATCTGGACAGCTAGTCCGGAAACACCGAATAAGTGAGGATGCCACGCGAATAAGAACGGGGGTTGACACCGCCAGTAGAAAAAGAGGTCTTAACAGGCAGAGACCAGACAGGTGTTACGGCTTGATGGAGATGGCCCCAAGGGCCTGCTGGGCGAGCTTGCGCCAATCAGGGTCACTGCCCTTGGCAATAACCTGTTCAAAATAGACGCGCGCCCTGGAGTTATCGCCCTCCAGTAGCCAGAGAGAGCCAGCCTTGTAAGTCAATTCATCACTTCTGGGGTTATTGGGAAGCTTAAGCCCCTCTTCCAGCATGGCAATTGCACCCTTGCGATCGCCGGACGATTCAAGTGCCGAAGCGGCCACAAAATACGCATCCGCCACAAGCCGTTGTGGCCTGGGTGTCTGGGCCAGGAACTGGGTCATGGCCCGTGAAGCCTCTGCAAACTGTTTCAGCTTCCAGAGTGAACGCGCCAGATAGTAAAAACTCTCCGGCAGTTCAGCCTTCTCGCCCTTCCTCATCAGCCAGATCAGTTTGTCACGGGATTCCTGATATCGGCCCTCATTGTGGTAAAGCATGCCCAGCCGCTCAAAGAGCATACGTGCCCGGGGATGGTTTGGAAATTTGGATATGAAGGCAAGCATGTACTTTTCTGCCATCACATTGTCACCCAGCAGATCCGCATTTTCAGCAATAGTTTCATAAAGAAACGGTCCCGCAGAAGCTGCCCACTGACGTTCCAAAAGGCCACTAAAAAACCTGATTAGTTCAATTGGCCGCCCCGCATCTGCGTAGGCCTGTTTAACCTTCTGCAAAAACTCAGGCTGTTCCATGCAGCCGGCCAGATAATCATTTTGCTCCTCGAAAAAGCGAATCAGTCCGGCAGGGTCGCGCCCCCAGTCGGTCTGTCGATACACCAGGACCACAAGCGTTTCACGGATGTTCCTGCAAACAGTCGTGTAAACGCCGCGCGGAAAAAGCCGCTGGAAGGCCATCACCTGCCGCAGGGCTGCAACAGGTTCACCGTGAATCGCCTCCAGCAGTGTGTACTTGAACTGCGCTTCTTCCCTGAGGATGAAATCACCGCTCTTGCGCGCAATATCCTCATAAACTGCCGCAACTCGACCAAAAGTCCAGGGCGTTACGCCCATGAAGTGGCGATCATTCAGCCGCAGGCGCGCCATGAGATTGGCCTTGTTGTCCGGGAAATTCTCCGCCACCGTCCGATAAACCGCCAGGGCCTCGTTATCATGCCCCTGACGCGCCAGGATGTCAGCCAGACGCACCAGCAGCACCGGCGCGAACTTCTTGTCCGCCAGGCGGCCAATCAGCCCGGCCAGCAAGGTTCTGGCTGCCGAAAGATTGCCGCTGCGGGCAATGCTGTCCCCATAGGAAAATGTCACCCCGGGATTGAGAACCAGAAATGCGGGCCAGAGCTTTTCAGCCTCGCGAAAAGCCGCCAGTGCCTGGGGATATTTCTGCAGCATGTAGGCTGTTTCTCCGAGACGGTAAAGCGCAAGCGGACGCACAGACGACTGCTTGGCGGCAAAAGCCGTAAAAGCCTCTTCAGCTTCAGAAAAGTAGCCCTTATAAAGGGCCGCCTCAGCTGCCATGAAAGACTGTTGACCGGCTACATCCAACATGCCCTTCAGTAGCTTGGGATCAGTCGGTTGAAACAGGAATTCGGTTTTGACCGGCGGATCAAAATCCCGCACCAGTTTTTCAACACCATGCCAGATTTTTTCCCGGCCTGGCAGGTAGGGTTCAGGGGAACGGTGTTTAAACCTTTGCCCCACATCAAGGGTAATGGCGCTGATCTGTGCACGGCTTACATCGTGCCATCCCGCACCTGCAGCCATGGCAAAGGTGATCAGCATATCCGCGCCACGGCGGGAAAAAACCAGGCCTCCGATATTGTTGTCCGAATAGTTGCGGTACTTCCTGAATAGAGTCCCCTGCGTATCCCTGATAGCCAGCCTCAGCCGGTGACCGGGCAGTTCGGAGACGCTATAGCGCGGAGGAGCGTCAAGCCTGACAATGATGCGGGTGTAGTCACCCTTCGGGCGAATATCAACCTTGTAAAGCTGATTGGGGGGAGATGCTGAAACCTGTTGCGGCGCCAGCAGCAACAGGAGCGCAGACAGCAGCACACGGACATACCGCAGGCAGGCATTATAATCCGGTCCGACAGGACAGTTCATGTGTTAACATGACCTCCCGTTTCAAGAGATGGATCTAAAACTTGCAAAATTTTCGTACCTTGGCAGCCAATTCCTCTTCGGTGCAAGGCATGATGACAATATCACGGGCACCGTATTTCAAAGCCTTTAGTGCAGCAGTTCGCGTCCAGCGCTGGGCGCACATCATGATCGGTGGCGGGGCATCCTGACGCATGGCATTAACCTTGATGCATACAGCCAGTTCCCGGTCATCAGCATCTTCGGCACTGATGATAACCAGTCGTACGCGGCGTCCGGCAAAAAGCTCCCTGATATCGGCGCCCAACGTACCATCTACCACTTGGCATCCAGGCAGCCCAACCGAGTCAACCAGCATGCGGCGAGTTTCGTCGTCATCCTCCAGCACCACGATGCTGTCAACCCCTTCGGCAACTGCTGCAGCCAGCTGTTCCGCCCGCGCCCCAGAACCTGCATCGGCCGTCACAGCACTTTCTGACACCGCTTCAGCTGGTTCCGATTCCGCTTCCACCGTCTTCTCAGGTTGTGGATCAAACAGATTGCCCAGATCAACCGGAATCATCACATCCAGGTAGTTCATTTCCTGACCAGTCATCTCCAGCCTGGATCTGAACATCATGTACTCACCGTCCGGGATCGGTTCCTCCGGGGAGATCTTGTCGATTTCCGGAATGTACTTTTGGGGGGTCAGAACCTTCAGATGGACCTTGTTGGGCAATGTCCCCTGAAAGACCGTATTGAAAGAGCCGTTGATCATGTTGCCGATTTCGGAAAAGGCATCGAAATCGTCATTTTCAACGATAGAAAGACGCTTTTTCTCCTGAATTCGGGCAGGCGGGATGCCCAGCAGTGTGCCACTCATCACGATGGCATCGCGCAGGGAGAAGATCAGATAGAACTGTCCGGCGTAAGCTTCACGCGATTCAACGCCAATAACGAAGCAGGCGTCGTCCAGATCCCCGAAATATGCGGTTTTTGTTGTAATTAATGAGTCAGAGAGGACGATGGAGAGCTCCTGCCCCAAAAGCATGCCGCTTTCTTCGCCGGCCTGCTTCAGGGCAGACTCAAGAATCCCATGTAGTGTTGTATATCCATCCATCGTATGCAGTCTTCCGGTAAAGGTTGGGCTTTGCCCCGTCCTGGCAGTTACGACTGTCTAGGTCGGGCGGAACTCACTCTTCGCGCTTCAGCGTCAAGCCCACCAGGAATTTTTCATCTCCAATCCTGAAAGGGATCACCACGCAATCGATGTCAGACAGTGAATTTACCGTATAGTCTTCGCCTGAAATGACCGTGGGGATCGACAGCTTGACATCCAGCCCCCCCTTGGAAAGTACCTGTTTGACACCGCCACCAAGCATATTGGCTATTTCGCCAATGGCGTCGTTCAGATCTTCATTAATTTCATCACAATCGATACCCAGCATGGCGGAGGTAATCTTTTTGGCAAGCTCTACAGGACAATGCACCGAAATTACCCCGGAGTATAGGCCGGCAAAGCCGACCATGCCGGTAATACTGCACTGGAAGCGCGTGATTGGCTCCTGGAGAGGGTAATCATCAGCGGCATCCATCATCACCATGGTGGAAAAAACCTCCTGGGTGGCATCGATGATGTACTTGGCCAGCTGATCATCGCTAAACCCTTTCGATGCAGCAATATCGGCATTCAGGGTCATAGGAGGCCTCCCAGCGTCTCCTGAAGCTGTTCGGGTGTAAACGGCTTCTTGATACTGCTGCTGGCACCACTGGAAATGGCCTGGGCGATAATTTCCTCGCCACCTTCGGTTGTGATCATGACAATCGGGGTGTTGTTGCCGTTGCCGCGCACTGATTTTACGAACTCCAGGCCATCCATGTTGGGCATATTGATGTCCGAAAGGATCAGATCGACCTTTTTGCCGGAATTAAGCACGCCCAGCCCCTCAATGCCGTCACCGGCCTCGAAGATTTCATCAACAGGCAAACCGGCTTGGCGCAATGACCGGGAGATGATCTTCCTCATGGTGGATGAATCGTCAACAATCAGAATGTTTGCCATATCAAAATCCTCCTCTTACTGTTATCCCGACCAAGCGGTTAAGTTTTGTCGTCAATTAATATCATATTAAAGGCAAAAATCATCACTTTTTTATTGTCGCAGCGCGAAAAACAAGCCTCTCAGGGCGACTGCCGTGCACCATGCCCCATCAGGTATTTGCCAGCACCAATGCCGCCCGGAGCAGCCTGTCCACCTGCTCCGGCGAACCGGCCTCACTGTAAAGCCTGAGAACCGGCTCGGTACCGGAAGGCCTAATCAGTAGCCAGTCACCATTCTCAAACATGAATTTGAATCCGTCGCTGAAATTTGTCGCAGCAACTGGCCTGCCGTCGATCTCCTGCGGCGGATCAGCCTCCAGACGCGCAATCAGCTGTTCCTTAACATCAGCCGCGATATGGCGGTCAATGCGTTGATAGTAGAAATGACCGATTTCGTCCATGGTCTCCTTCAACAGTTCCCGCAGCCCCTTGCCACTGACCGCCATGGCTTCAAGCAGCAACAATCCCATCAGTATACCGTCACGTTCCGGGATGTGCCCCTTGACACCCAGGCCACCCGACTCTTCGCCCCCCATGAGGATATCCTCCGCCAGCATCAGCTCGCAGATATGCTTGAATCCGATCGGCGTTTCGAACAGGCGCAGTTCGTATTTTGCTGCCAGTAGATCCACCATGCGGGTAGTGGAGACCGTCTTGACTACCCCGCCGCTTAAACGTTTATGCTCCAGCAGATGGCGAAGAATAATCGTAAATATGCAGTGTGATGAGAAAAACTCGCCATGCTCGTCCACCGCACCAATACGGTCAGCGTCACCATCCAAAGCCAGACCGACCTGATACTGGCCACCGGCTACCAGAGCTGACAACTCAGAAAGATGTTCTCCAATCGGCTCCGGCGGCTGCCCGCCAAAGGACGGGTTTTCATATCCGTGAATCTCACAGGCTTTATCCAGTAATCGCGATATGTAACCGCAACCGGCGCCGTACATGGGATCTACCACCACCCGGATACCGGACTTGGCGATCAGATTCAGGTCCACATAGCGGCTGATCTGATGGAAGTAATCTTCTGCGGGGTCAAACAGCTCGATCATCCCCTTACCGAGCGCTTCTTCATAGGGCATATCCACGATCCGGCGCCCCTCTGCAATGTTGAAGGTCACGATTTCCTCAATGATCCGCGTGGTGGCCGGACGAGCAGAACCGCCAAAGTTCTCCTTGATCTTGAAACCGTTGTACTCGGGCGGGTTATGGCTGGCCGTAATCATCACCCCGGCACCGGCGCCATGTTGGCGCACAGCCCAGGAGATGGCCGGCGTGGGGGCAAAACTCTCGCTCATACGCACCCGAATCCCGTTACCAGCAGCAACTTCCGCCACCCGGCGGGCAAAGTCACGGGACATGAACCGGCGATCATAACCGATGATCAGCCCCTTGTCCCACAGCCCCTCACGATTGAGATAATCCATGGTGGCCTGGGCCACCACAGACAGTGTATCAAAGTTATAATCGCGGGCGATCACGCCGCGCCATCCATCCGTGCCGAACTTGATCTGCATCAAAACCTCCCAGGAAAATCAGATGACGTTAAATATCCAGGGCAATAAAATCCACGCCCACCCTGTAAATAGCAAATAATATCCGTAGTTGCATCAAACACCTTCCCGCTCCATCCAGTAAAGCCAGACCAGCACCTCCGCCACTGCCCGGTATAGTTCGGGCGGGATATACTGATCCGTATCCACCTGCATCAGCAGTTTGACCAGTTCCGGCGATTCATGCACATAAACGCCGGACTCACGGGCGCAAGCGATGATCGCCTCAGCCATGACGCCCCTGCCCTGGGCAACCACAACCGGTGCATAATAACCCTGCTTGTAGGACAGGGCAGCAGCCTTGCGATCGCTGTTATCACTCTGGCTCATGCCTGACCCCGATTCCTGCCGGCTCAAGACCGGCAGCCTGCAACTGTTCCGCCAGCACCTGTTTTTCGGCGGCCAGTCGATCCGCTGTAGCGGCATCCGCTGCACTGATGTCGATATTGACGCACCCTCCAGCCAATTCCAACCTCACGGAAACAGGCCCCAGCCCGGGCAAATCCAGCCGCAGGGAGGTTAACCACTCCCGCTTGACCTCTCCCTGGGAATTGCGCCCGGCTTCCCGCTCGCCGATTGTCCATTTCATCGGCTGCCCCGAAAAAAGCTCACCGCGGTAGACCACCTGCCCGGATTGCAACGTTTCCAGCTGCTCACGCACAACCGGCATGACACGCCGGTCCACAACACCCTCGCTGTCAGGCACCCTGCCCGCCTTTGCAAAGGCCTCCTCAAAAAGCGCCAGGGAGGCCGCCCGCGGGTGCTGGCCCGCCAAAAGACCTTCCGCTGTCCCGACCAACGCGCCAGCTGACTGCCTCAGGGCGGAAAGCCGCCCCTGTGGCTCGCTCAACAGTTGTTCGAGCGTAAATTCACCGCCAAACCAGCGCGCCAGGTGTGACTCATAAAAAAGCCCGCTCTCCCGCAGGCCCTGCTGCAATCTGATTGCCGCATCAGCCCCGCTTACAGGGGGCCCCGACAGCAGAACACTCAGCAGCCCAAAGGCCTCCCTGGCCTGCATCCGCCCTGCGGTGGCTCCAATAAAACCGCTCAGCCATTTGCCCGTTTCGCTGACAGTGGCATCTCCGCTACGTCCGAAACGGGCCAGCAAAAAGGTTGGGGCCGGTTCTTCACTGATGAAAAAGAGATTGACCAGATCGCCTTTCTGGATCCCCTTGGGCAGACTGAACTCGAGCGCAAGCCGCCCGGCCTGGACCAGAAACCGTCCACCGCCCAGCGAGGCCAGCACTTCAGCCTTAAGTTGCTGCCCAGGAGCAAAACCGGTAGCGGCCTGCTGGTTGATCGCCTCCAGAAGCGCCAGACGATTACCCTTGAGCAGAGCCTGCAGCAGTTTGGTCATGTCGTCGCTCATCACAATCCCGCTGCCCTGCTGCAAAGCCGGAGTCGAGGCAGTCAGGGCAGCAGCGCCGGCCTGTTCGGCTGTCTGCCGAGCACCCTTCATGACTGTCTGATAAGTGATCGCCTCATCCTTGATTGCGGTGAAGGCAGGCGAATCCGGGGGCAGTGATTTGAGCACCGTGTTCAGCCGTTCCAGCACATACAGTTGCTGCCCGCTGACCCCTCCTTGACTGTGTTCAAGCACACTCAGCCAGCGGCCAGCCTCGCTGAGGGCGCCCGCTGCCATTTCCGTAACCGGACGCGCCACCGCAAACATCGGCTTCGGCTGCGAGCTGATAAAGGTCAGGCGCAGGATATCGCCCTCACGCACCTGTCTGGCCATCTGCAATTCCAGACTGGTGCCCGCCACCTGGACAAATACCCGGCCACCCGGCAATGTGCCCAGCACAGAGGCTTCAACCTCCTCACCCGGCATCAGCGGCAGGGGCGTCAACGGCGCGTTGGCTGCCTCAGTCAGTATAAAGCGGGAGCCTTGGGCAATATTTTGCAGGATCTGGGCCGCATTGGCTTCAAAACGCGACAGCCGGGCCTGTTCTGCGGTTAGCACTCCGGCCTGAAGCGCTGATGAAGTTTCGCGCCCCTGACCAGCCACACGCAGGTCGCTGTAAGTCAGGGCCTCATCCATAAGATTGGCCAGCACTCCGGCTTCACCTGAGGAGCGGCGTAACATATCACCAAGCCCCTCCAGCGATGCGCGCTGGGTCGAATCGGCAATCTGTTCACTGCCGGCCAGCAACGCCAACAGCCTGGACGCATCGGACAGACTTACCGGCGGTGAGGGCACTCCTGGCCGGGCAAAGGCAAATGTCTCCCGCGGCTCATGGGCGACAAAGGTCATGCTCAGGCTCTGACCGGCACGCACCGGGATTGGCAGTTCCAGATTATAACGGCTGGAGCCGATCTGTACCTGCGTCCGGTTGTTGGGCAGCACCTGCAACACCTCAGCCGTGATGCGCTGGCCCGGCATCAAAGCAATGCGGCCTCCCCCCTCCTGTTCAGCGCTGACAAAGGAGAGGTTGGAGGCCCGCGAAAGCAAGTCAAACACCTGCTGCTGTATGTCCGTGTTTATTGCCATAATGGAATTTTATCTTTTTTTGCTGAAGCCGTGACGCCTCAGCCCCAGATCAGGTAGCCGGGCTCGTAGACGTTACCCAGCACCTCATGCCGCGGCATGATCCGCAGCATAAAGCCGTGACGCCCGCAGAAACGGCACTCCATCTCGCCGGAAAATTCATGACGACCATTGCCCAGCTCCCTGACATGCTCCAACAGAATGGTTTCGCCGCCCTGGATTTTCCCCTTGGAGTCCAGTACACCGAAATATCCCTCCACCGCCACATCTTTAATGCCAATTTCACCCAGCATGACCCGTGCCGAAACCGTCAACTGAGTGCCGACCGCTACAGAGTCTGAGCCGGACGCCGACACCATTTCTATGCAAACACCGGACCAGGCTTTAAAGACCCGCTGCTTCCAGCCAACCACATCCAGCGCCAGGGCCAGCTCATTATCCACCAGTCGAAGCCACTGTTCATAGGAAGGGATATAGGAATGCATTGCATACTCCTGCACCATCCGATCGGTTGAAAAGACCGGACAGAGGGTCTGCAGTGAAGCCTTCATGGTGTTAATCCATGCCCGTGGCACCCCGTCGCTGCCACGGTCGTAATAGTGGGGCACAATCTCCTTCTCCAGCAGATCATAGATGGCACGGCTCTCCACCTGGTTCTGGTACTCCACATCCTCGTAGACCTCACCCTTGCCGATTGCCCAGCCATTGTTGCCCTGATACCCTTCACACCACCAGCCATCCAGCACGCTCATGTTCAAGCCACCGTTAAAAGCCACCTTCATGCCGCTGGTGCCGCTGGCCTCCATCGGCCGCAGCGGGGTATTCAGCCACACGTCCGCGCCCTGCACAAGATGGCGCGCCACCTCGATATCGTAATCCTCAATAAAAACGATCCGATGCCGGAATCGTTCCTGGTGTGAAACCTGCACGATCTGACGGATCAGTTCCTTACCTTCATGGTCCTGCGGATGTGCCTTACCGGCAAAAATAATCTGCACCGGCCGATCCGGGTTGTTGAGTATGCGCTCCAGCCGGTCCAGATCACGCAAAAGCAACGTGCCTCGTTTGTAGGTGGCAAAACGGCGGGCAAAACCGATGGTTAGAATTTCCGGATCGAGCACCTCCTCGGCCGTGGCGATTTCCTTGGTCGTGGCGCCGACCTTGATCAGCTGCTCCTTGAGCCGCTTGCGGGCAAAATCGACCAGCTTTTCCCGCCCGATCAGCTGGGTGCGCCACAATTCGGCATCCGGTATGCGTGAGACACGGCGCCAGACAGCGTGATCGGTCGGATCCTCCAGCCAGCGAACGCCAAGATAGCGCACCAGCAGCCGGGCCATCTGGTTGGACATCCAGGTGCGGGTATGCACGCCGTTGGTGATTGAGGTCAGCGGCGATTGTTCCTCCGGCAGTTCAGGCCAGAGGTTCTTCCACATCTGGCGTGAGACCTCGCCGTGCAACTGACTGACACCATTGGCATGGCTGGCCAGGTGCAGGGCCAGCACCGCCATGCAGAAGCTCTCCTGACTGTTGGCGGGATTCTGGCGTCCCAACCCGAGAAACTCGTCCCGTGAAAGCCCCAATTGTCTGTAGTAACGGCTGAAAAAGCGATCCAGCAACTCGGGTGGAAAGTGGTCAATGCCGGCCTCGACCGGGGTGTGGGTGGTGAAAATGTTGCCGGCACTGACGATCTCCCGCGCCTCCCTGAAACCAATCCCACGCTTGTTCATCAGCAGCCGGACACGTTCCAGCGCCAGGAAGGCGGCGTGCCCCTCGTTCATGTGGCAGACATTGGGCACAATCCCCAGGGTGTGCAAGGCCCGGATACCACCAATCCCGAGCAGAATCTCCTGAATGATGCGCATCTCCTTGTCGCCAAAGTAGAGCTGAGCCGTAATCAGACGGTCTTCGGCGCTGTTGGACTCCATGTTGGTGTCCAGCAGATAGAGCGGGATCCGTCCAACCTGTACCCGCCAGATCTGCACATTGAAACGTCTGACGCCGAAATCAAGCTCGAAGGTCAGCGGCACCCCGTTCTGATCACGCTCCAGGATCAGCGGCAGATTATAGAAATCGTTCTCCGGGTAGAACTCCTGCTGCCACCCCTCGTTGTTCAGGTACTGACGGAAGTATCCCTGGCGGTAGAGCAGGCCGACACCTACCAATGGCAGACCGAGATCACTGGCCGACTTGAGGTGGTCTCCGGCCAGAATGCCCAAACCGCCGGAATAGATCGGCAGGGACTCGTGCAGACCGTACTCCATGGAAAAATAGGCCACCTTCATGCTGGAATCACCGTTATAGCGCCTTTGAAACCAGGTCTTTTCCCCCATGTAATCGGAGAGCTTTTCGTCCACCAGCTGCAGGTGGGCCATGAACCCCTCATCCTGCCTGAGTGCATCCAGTGTGGTCTGCTGCAGTATCCCCAGCATTTCTACCGGATTATGACGGGTGGATTGCCACAACTCCGCATCCATACGACGAAACAGACTGGTGGCCTCGGGCTCCCAGCACCACCACAGGTTGTAGGCGATCCGCTGCAGGGCAGCCAGTTCGCCGGTCAGGGAAGGCACAACAGTGAATCGGTGCAGCATGTTGGTAAAGTCCATAGCAAACTCCTTGTCAGAGATTGATCTCTCCAGAAAAAACCTCAATCGCCGGACCGGTCATATAGATGCTACCGTCCCCGGCCCACTCCATCTCCAGGTCTCCGCCGGAGAGATGGTTCAAAATCTTCTTCTCGGTAAGTCCGTTCAGCACGCAAGCCGCTGTCACGGCGCTGGCGCCGGTGCCGCAGGCCAGTGTTTCTCCCGCCCCGCGCTCCCATGTGCGCTGACGCACCTCTGTACGGGAAATAATCTGTACAAACTCCACGTTGGTACGGCGCGGGAACAGTTCATGGTTCTCGATCAGCGGGCCGTAGGTGGCCACTGGAAAGTTCTCTGCATCGTCCACAAAGATCACACAGTGGGGATTGCCCATCGACGCGCAGGTGATCCGGAAGGTCCGGTCCAGGATGGTCAGCGGCTCATTCACCACTTGCGCCCCTGCATCGCCGGTCATGGGGATCTCGCCCCTGGTCAGCCGGGGGGCGCCCATATTGACGCGCACCTTTCCGATCTTTCCGTCAGCGCCGGGAAACAGCTGCAGGATCAGGATACCGGCCCCGGTCTCAGCCGTAATCTCATTTTTTGAAACAATGCCGTGGTCATAGGCGTACTTGGCCACACAGCGGATGCCATTGCCGCACATCTCCGATTCGGATCCGTCAGAATTGAACATGCGCATGCGCACATCCGCCTTGTCGGAAGGCATGATCAGGATCAGGCCATCGGATCCGATGCCGAAATTGCGGTTGGAAACCTGGATTGCCGTTTGCCGCGGATCTGTTACTGTCTCTTCAAAACAGTTGACATAAACATAGTCATTACCTGCACCTTGCATCTTGGTAAATTTCATGGTTAATCATATCCCTTTCCTGTCATTTTGATAGTGGATCAAGATAACAAATTCACCCTGTTGCAACAAGGGGAATCCGAGGAACGGACGGACCTGAACCTGCCCCGGACACCGAATGACTTGACGCGAATGGATCCCGGCCAGCAGGGTTTGACAAACCGCGCACATACCTGTATTGAAAATTAACTGCTCATAACAAGGTTCTGTCCAGGGCTTCCGGATGGAAACTGATAAGGGATATCACCATGCTTTTCAATATTCTCGGCAGCGGCACCTCAACCGGTGTGCCGATGGTCGGCTGCGACTGTCCGGTCTGCAGGTCGACGGACCCGCGCGACAAGCGTACACGCTCATCCCTGCTGATACGCCACAAAGACCGCAACATCATCATCGACACCAGCACCGACCTGCGTCAGCATGTGCTGCGCGAACGACTGCCCCGGGTTGACGCGGTGCTGTTCACCCACTCCCATGCCGACCACGTCAACGGCATCGATGACCTGCGCGGCTTTCATTTTTTGCACCAGCAGATTGTACCCTGCTTTGCCTCCGCAGAAACACTGGCGGTTCTCCGCAGCTCTTTCCATTATATCTTTGACGATGGCACCCCGGCCTATCCCCCGATTATGCGAGCGCACGAGATCACCGCTCCGTTCAACCTGTTCGGCATCCCGGTGGTCCCCGTACCGCTTGAGCATGGAATCACATCGGCGCTCGGTTTCCGCTTCGGCCAGGTCGCCTATCTGACCGACTGCAACGCCATTCCGGATTCATCACTGGCATTGTTAAAAGGAGTTGATATACTTGTCATCGACGGCCTGCGCTGGCACCCGCACCCCTTTCACTTCAACATTGAGGCCGCCATACAGGCAGCCCGCCAGCTGAACACCAGACGCATCATCCTGACACACCTCTCCCATAGCGTGCTGTACAGCGACCATTCCCGACTCCCCCCGGGCGTGGAATTTGCCTACGACGGAATGGAATTTGAGGCGCCGGATTTTTGACAATGATATCAGATCAGGACGATCTGGCCCAAGTCGCAATAGTATCGCAAATTACTCGGAGGGCTGCACATGCACAGGGACATACGCCTTCACGGACTGGCCAACGACCAGGTGGAATACTTCGTAACCTTGATCGGCCCGGATGCCTACCAGGGCTATTTTTTCAACGTTGTTCAGGACGAAGGACAATTACGCATCTTCGCCCCTGGCAATGAACTGATCATATCTGGCAAAGGCATCAGCTACCGTGGCAATGGCGGTCATTTCTGCGAGTACATGTTCGGCGTAGACCACCCGACCTCCGACTTCGCCAAGCCGGACATCATCAACCGGCTGGTCATGTACGGCGCCCACTCCGACGAGGCAGCCGGCACAGTAAATTTCAGCGACCAGACCTCCGGCAGCGACAACTTCAAAAGCATCTTCTTCGAAGGCAATGCGGTCTGCAATTATTACTTCTTTATCCATTCCGCCGGCCTGCCGCAAAGCCTCAAGGCACAGCAGGAGGAGCTGGTCAGGCGGATCGGCAAGCTGATCAAGCGTTCGGCCTTTGTTGGCGATGAAAGGGACGACGCGCTCTCCAGCGAAATCTATCCACTGCTGGGTGATACGGATGCCCAACTGTTCATGTTCAAGCTGATTCACCGCCATCACCGCAAGTACCGTGACCTGTTCCGTCAGCTCTACTTCCGCAGCAAAAAAATCGCTGACGAGGACTTCAGCCGGCTGGTTGCCATCGCTACCCAGCACGAAATCGACCGTTACCAGCAGGAACGCATGCGCATCGACGTCATGTACCGCCACCCGGCCAACAAGCGCATCGTCGATGAATATCGGGAGATACTGCTGATCTGCAACCAGAAGGGCGAGATCAGCAAACTGGACAACGCCCGGCTGACCCGTCTGAAAACTCTGTCAGTACGCAACAAGATCCCGGGCGCACTATTCTACACACTGGATGAAATGCTGAAAAAGGGGCGCAGGCTGCGCGTGGGTGATGAAGAGGACTACCTGGGCCCCACCCGCGGCATCCTGGAGGGGATCTTCCTCCAGCAGAAGGATATCGAGAGCCGTGTTGACCGCGATGACATGCTGGAGCTGATCCGGGCCAAAAAGCATGCCGTTGAAAACCGTGATCACGCCTTTGACCAGCTGATGCTGGCAGCCGGCAAGGAATGCGACGAACGGATTCGCGACGGAGCCGACCCGTCACTGCTGGATGGCTTCTCTTACATCATTACCTACCTGGATCGCTTCGACAGCGTAACCAACCTGATCAGCCAGTTGGCTTTCATGGAAAATGTGCGCATTTCAGAGGAAATCCTCAGGGAGCTGATGGAACATAAGGCCGCCTTCGATAACCTGAAAACAGGCTGCTTTCAGGATCTGTTCGTGCGCGAACTGTTTGAAAACGCCTATCTGGGCCGTTTCGGACGTCTGAAGGTTAAAGTCCTGATTGACGGGATTCAGTCCATTGAAACAGGGGCCACAACCATCGACGACCTGTTGGGGCAGTTGCAGCAGATCGACCTGGATGAACGCATCTCGATTGTTCTGCTGGAACATGTCCGCGACCGGATCCGCAACTTTTATTCCCGTTTCAACACCCGGGCCGACCAGGAGGCACTGCGTCGGGAAGTCACCGAAGAACTCAAAACCAAAAAAAGTATCAAGACCGAGATCCCGGACCACCTTTTCAACGAAACCATCATTACCATCAAAAAAGAGGCCATGTACCTGCACACCCTGCTGCCGGCAATCATCACCGAGCACAACATCTGCCTGCGGGAGGATTTCCTCGCCAACTCCGGCATCGACCGCTTCTATGTGGAGGAGTTGGAACGGGAATACTACGAGAAAAACGGCCTGGATATGGAAGAACTCTACAAGATCAGAAAAGGATTAAGCTAGCCACATGACTCAAATACTGGACATCGCCGTCGGCACCGTCACCATGCGCCCCTATGTTTTCGCCTTTCTGGCCGCCTTCCTGCTGGCCTGCGTGCCGCACATCGGCTGGCGACGTACCCTGCAATTCACCATCGCCGCCTACCTGATCGCCTTTGCCTCGGAATGGCTCTCCATCAATACCGGTTTCCCCTACGGCTGGTACTATTACATCGACAAAACCAGTCATAAAGAGTTGTGGATCGCCGGCGTGCCGTTCTTTGATTCGCTCTCCTACGTCTTCCTGACCTACTGCAGCTACACCACCGCCCTGTTTATCCTGTCGCCGTTGAAGAGCTGGCGCTGGGACCTGGTTACGCTGGAGACCCGCAGCATGCGGCGTTCCTTTGCCGCCCTGGTGCTGGGGGCCTTCCTGCAGACCTTTCTGGACATTGTCATTGACCCGGTGGCGCTGCAGGGCTACCGCTGGTTTCTGGGACAGATCTACGGCTACCGCGAGGTCGGGCTGCACTTCGGCGTGCCGCTCTCCAACTACGGCGGCTGGCTGCTGACCAGCTTCTGCCTGGTGGCCGCCTTCCAGCTGATTGATGCCAAAAAACAG
>DAONZY010000001.1:60950-63037 GCA_035407085.1 Deltaproteobacteria bacterium
CTGCGCGATTATCCCTGGTCACCGGCGGCGCAGGGGAGGAAAAAATAAAAAACCATCCATAAAATCCACCGAGCGGCGCAGATGCCGCTCTTTTGTTTATGTGGCTTTAGCTGCCATCTTTTGCTATAAAACTCTAATTCAGCTTTAAGTTTTCAATACAACCCAAAGGCCGGCTATCACATGAAAATTTCCATTCTGCAACCAGCCAAAGCCCTCAACAAAGCCTACCTGAAACAGAGCCTGAAAAGAGAACAGCTGGAGCTGTTCAAGAAGAATCTTGTAACCCTGCTGGACAAGATCAACAGAGATGAATCGGAAGAACATCTCAAGAATCTTGTCAGCGAATTTCTGAAAGACACCTGGTACAAGCAGAGCAACGAAATCAACACCAACGGCAGAACCGACCTTGTCATCCACAACGGCAAAAGCTCCACCTATACCGTCGGTGTCATGATCGAGGTCAAGCGGCCGGACAACAGAAACGAGATGATCTCCATCGACAGGCCCAATGCCAAGGCGCTGCACGAGCTTTTGCACTATTACATGCAGGAGCGCTACAGCAAGGGGAACAAAGAGCTCAAGCGCCTGATTGTCTGCAATGTCTATGAATGGTTCATCTTCGACGCTGCCGACTTTGAACGGCTGTTCTTCAACAACAGGAAGTTCGTGGAAGAGTACCAGAAGTGGAGCAGCGGGCTTTTCAGCAACAACACAACTGAATGGCTCTACCGTGTAATACTGAAACCCTTTGTTGAAGCTGAAATGGAAGAACTCTCCTGCACCTACGTCGATCTCCGGGGATACGCCCGTTCTATCCGCAAACCGGAAGCAGAGGCAGACAGAAGACTGATAGCGCTTTACAAGCTACTCTCCCCGCCGCATCTGCTCAAACAGCCCTTTGCCAATGACAGCAACTCGCTCAACCGTGAATTCTATAGCGAACTGCTGCATATCATCGGCCTGGAAGAGATCAAGGACAAGGGCAAAAAGGTCATCCGCCGCAAACCGGAAAGCAGCCACAACGACGGTTCGCTGCTGGAGAACGCCTGCGACCACATCAAAACCCGCCACAAGCTGAACTATCTCTCCAATCCTGAGCAGTACGGTGAAACGGAGGAGGATCAATGCTTCAGCGTGGCGCTGGAACTCTGCATCACCTGGCTGAACCGCCTGCTGTTCCTGAAACTGCTGGAAGGGCAGCTGATAGCCTACCACAAGGGAGACCGTTCCTACGCATTTCTCAACAGCAACCGGGTCAGCAATTTTGACGAACTGAACGAGCTGTTTTTCGATGTGCTGGCGGTCAGGGTGGAAGAGCGCAGCCTGGCGGTCCGATCCCGGTTTGGCAGCATCCCCTACCTAAACAGCTCGCTTTTTGAAGAGAGCGAACTTGAAAAAGCCGTTATGTGCATCAACGACCTGAAAAGCAGGCTGGAGTTAGATGTTTACGGCTCCACCGCCTTAAAGGGGAACAACGGCAAACGCCTTGGCGGCAAAAAGAACACCCTGCCATATCTGCTCGAATTCCTGGATGCCTACGACTTTGCCAGCGAAGGGGTCGCTGAAATCCAGGAGCAAAACAAGACCATCATCAACGCCTCGGTGCTGGGGCTGATCTTTGAAAAGATCAACGGCTACCGGGACGGTTCCTTCTTTACCCCCGGCTTCATCACCATGTACATCTGCCGTGAAACCATCCGCCGGACCGTGGTGCAAAAATTCAACGAAAAATTCGGCTGGTCATGCAAGGATATTACCGGACTGTACAACACCCTGGACAAGATCACGATCAAGGAAGCCAACGATATCGTCAACAGTCTGAAAATCTGCGATCCGGCGGTCGGCTCCGGTCATTTCCTGGTTTCTGCCCTGAACGAGATCATCGCCGTCAAGTCCGACCTGGGCATACTGGCTGATGCGGACGGCAAGCGGCTGCGTGGATACGGCGTCACCATCGAAAACGACGAGCTGATCGTCACCGAGGATGACCACATTTTTGAATACAACTACCTGGACACAGAATCGCAGCGGGTACAGGAGACCCTTTTCCACGAAAAGGAAACCATCATCGAAAACTGCCTGTTCGG
>DAONZY010000001.1:63137-67219 GCA_035407085.1 Deltaproteobacteria bacterium
CTGGAGCGGCGTTTCGAGGAGAAACAGCGGCTGGTTTACAGCAACGCCTTTGAATGGCGCTTTGAATTTCCGGAAGTGCTGGATGAAAACGGGGATTTTGTGGGGTTTGATGCGGTTATCGGCAATCCACCATATGGGAATCTGGTTTCAAAAGACCAGCAAAAGTATTTTGCCACGTATTTCCAACATCAGGATTATCAAAAAGATTTGTATCTGCTTTTTCTTGAACGTTATGAACAACTTATGAAAAAGCAAAGCATCCTCGGCATCATCATTCCAAACACCTGGCTTCAATCTGTAACCTTCAGGAAAATCCGCCAGTACATGACAAATCATTATCGTTGGCACAGTCTACTTCACTTGCCTGATAATGTTTTCGATGCAGTTGTTGATACACTTGTACTGGTCTTTGAAAACAACACAAAAGATGTTTCGACACCTGACAAAGTTTCAATTTATGTCAAAAAGGATGCGAGGGTTGAGTTAAGCCATGAACTGGATTGGAAGGATATTCCAAAAAATGGGGATTCAATTAATATTATTGCGGATACCCACACGCAGAATCTTTACCGAAAGATCGTATCATCATCAATTCAACTCTCCACGATCTGCAACATATTTAACGGTGTAAAACCTTTTGAAAAAGGGAAAGGCACTCCTCCTCAAACAGAACAGACAATGAGAGAAAAACCTTATGTTTGTGAAGGAAATGCGCCAGATGGGACATGGACACCACTTCTGCGTGGCAGCCTTATTCAGCGTTACAAAATTTTGTGGGATAATAATTATTGGATTCAGTATGGCCCGTGGCTGGCCGCTCCCCGTGATGCCTCCATTTTTGAAGCACCACAAAAAATCATGGTGCGTCAGACGGGTGATTCTATAGTTGCTACATTGGTGGGAAGTAGCTTTATAGCGCGTAACAACTTGCATATTTTGATACCACAAGACAACTGTTTCAATCTTCTGTATTTTCTTGGAATCCTAAATTCAAAACTGACTGATTTTGTTTATTCGCTGATGAACCCAGAAAAAGGAGAAGCACTGGCTGAAGTTAAGAAACACCATGTAGAGCAACTCCCCATCCCACACGCCACCGACGCCCAGCAAACCCCCATCATCGAGCGGGTGGAGAAAATCCTGGCCGACCATAAACAACCCCATCCCCACCCCAACCCTCCCCTTGAAGGGGAGGGAGCTGAATCTGTTCCCCCGCTGAAGGAGGAACCCAGTGTTTACATCCCGCAGCTCGAAGCAGAAATCGACCGGCTGGTTTACGAACTCTACGGCCTGACGGAAGCTGAGATCGCCATTGTGGAGGGAAAAAGATAACCGCTCTAATTTAAGTTGTTTTTTGCTTAACTGGAAAACGGAAATGATAAAAAACTGGATACAAAAAGTTCTGGAATATAGGGATTAAATTTGAAAGGAAACTGTAGCTAATGACTCTCGTGCTGCCCCAAAACGAATCCATCACAGTTGAATTCAAGAGTGATCGTGCGAGATTATCCGACAGGGAGTTGGTAGAGGCAATTGTAGGCCTTGCCAACACGGATGGAGGCGAACTTTGGCTTGGCGTGGAAGACGATGCCCGACCTACCGGCCTGCATGTCGAACATATGGCTCTCGGTAATCTGGCAGGTTTAGTAGCGGCGCGCACTTCTCCCTCTCTCGCAGTAAAAGTGGAAGCCGCAGAGTTGGATAACGTGAGGGTGGCGCGCATAGTTGTACCAAAAGCCAGGGGAGAAGTGGCTACAAGCAGTGGAGTCTATCTGCGACGGCGCTTAAAACCTGACGGCACTCCCGAATGCGTACCGATGCTTCCCCATGACCGGTTAAGCCGCGCTACTACGTTTGGCCTGCTGGATGCATCGGCTCAACCGGTGGCAGGTGCAACACTGGACGATCTTGATCCGCTGGAGCGTGAACGTTTAAGACAGGCTGTGCAGCACTATGGCGGAGATCGGGTGCTGCTGGAGCTTGACGACGAGACGTTGGATGGTGCCCTTGGTCTGACGATACGCCAACCAGATGGCACACGAATACCAACACTGACAGGCCTATTGCTGATCGGGCGTGAGACAACGCTGCGCAAACTGTTGCCGACACATGAATTTGCCTTTCAAGTATTGGCACAACAGGCTGTGCGTTTCAATGAGTTTAGGCGTTTCCCTCTTTTGAAGGCTTTGGAGTGGCTGGAAACAAATTTCAGGCCATATAACCCTGAAGACGAATTGCAAGTAGGCCTGTTCAGGGTCCCAGTACCAAAGGTTGATATGGGAGCATTTCGCGAAGCTGTAGCAAATGCCTTGATTCACCGCGATTACCATAAACTGGGTGCAACGCATATACGACTGGAGGATGAAGCCCTTGTAATCAGCAACCCAGGCGGCCTGGTTGACGGTGTAACGCTGGCCAACATACTTACCACGGAACCACGACCGCGTAACCCGGCTTTGGCCGATGCCATGAAACGTATCGGTATCGTTGAACGTTCCGGCCGCGGTGTTGATACAATTTACCGAGGTCTACTGCGCTATGGGCGCCCTATACCCGATTACAGCCGTACCGATGCCAATAATGTTGTGTTAATCATCCCAACCCAAAAGGCCGATCTCAACTTTTTGAAACTGGTTGTTCAAGAGGAAAACCGACGCAGCGGTTCATTGCCTGTAGACAGCTTGATAGCATTGGCCACATTGCGTGAGTTGAAACGCCTGACAGCCGATGAATTGGCTATTTGCATACAGCGAGATGCAACAAGCGCCAAACGGACATTGGAAGCTTTGGTCGAGGCGGGTATGGTAGAAGCACATGGAGCGACACGCGGACGAAGCTATACATTATCCGCTTCTTTGTATCTGACTACTGGTCAAAAAGCCGCCTATACACGTCAAGTAGGCTTTACCGCAATACAACATGAGCAGATGGTTATGAGCTATGTACGCCAACATGGACAAATCAAGCGTGCGGATGTTGTGGACTTATGCCGTCTTTCCGAAGATCAAGCCTCTCGACTGCTTAAACGTTTGGTTGATAAAGAAAAATTGAATAAATTTGGTGAGCGTAAAGGCGTCTATTACGAATTACACTAATACATTTATGCGCGGTTATGCGCGGTTATGCGCGGTTATGCGCGGTTATGCGCGGTTATAGGAGTATCTTTTGGGCAAAAGGCATAAAATGAAAACTCCCCTTTTTTTTCAAATATTCCTGCTGCTTGCCTCGTTCCTGCTCCCCACCCCGGCCCTGGCCGACCGCTGCGCCGGCGATTATGCCTTTGCCCCGGATGTGCCGGGCCGGATGAAGGCGGCTGTCACAAAAAATGACAAGTCCTATTATTACAAACTGGGGAAGAAAGAGAGCGCTGCTTATGATGCCAGGCTGCAGAAGCTGCTGGATATCATCATCCGGCAGCCTTACCTGAATCCACCCCTTGGGACAAAACTGGATGGGCTGCTGCGCAGCTGGGGAATTCAGGGGTGCGATGCCCCCTGTCTTGGGCAACCGGTGCATGGCCTGGGGACACTCTATTTCCTCGAACTGCTCCGCGCCGAGGATGGATGGGTCGGACCGACTGAGGAGACCGCCAACACGCTCGACATCGAGATCAACAACCTGGAGACAGCCGCCGGGACACGGCTGTTCCCCGACAACCTGCTGGACAGCCGCGGCAGGCAGCTCCTGGTGCCGCTGCAGCCGGAGGGAAGCCTGGACGGGATCACGGTCTACAAGGACCACAGCAAGGGACTGGCCACACTGATCTTCAGCCGCGGCAACCGGCCCTGGTCCGTGCCGCTCAGCCGCCGGGAATACCTGCTGGCCCAGATCAGGCGGATGGATGGAGAGATAGCCGCCATGCCGGCCGCCACCAGTTCACCGGCGGCGGACAACTTGCGCAAGTGGCGCCAGGAACAGCCCAAAAGACGGGCCGACTCGCAAAAACTCTACCGGGAGATGAAGAGACAGAATCCCGCGCTGGCGGAAACCATTCGCGACGGCCACCGCAAGATGGAAGCGGAGATGGAGCAGATGTATCTGCGGGAGGCGGACAAGGAATCGGCCAGTGGTGGAGCGCCGGA
>DAONZY010000001.1:67319-105537 GCA_035407085.1 Deltaproteobacteria bacterium
CCGGGCAGCATCCTGCTGCGCAAGACCCTGCGCGAGACACGCTGGAGCAGGATCGTGGAACTGTTGGCACCGTAAGCGGAGAAAGCCCATGCCCATCAAAAAGCCCCGCCTTGGCATCCTGCACAAGATACTGTTTTCCTTTCTGGCAGTTGCTCTGCCGCCGCTGCTCTTCCAGGTCTATAACGGCGCCAGCAATCTGGCCGAGACCGGCATGCTGGTATTGCAGCAGGTGGAACAGATGGGAGCCAGAAACCTGAAGCAGACCGATGAGCTGGGAAAAACAGCTGTCGCAGACAGCGTCAAGGCGCTGGACAAGAAGGCCACCGAGGCCATCGAGGTGCGTACCGTTGAACTGGCCCAACGCGTCGCCGATTTCCTTTATGAGCGCGATAAAGACCTGATCATGCTTTCCCTGCTCCAGCCCGATCCAGAACTCTACCTGAAGATATACCAGGCTGCCCGCCGGGATGTGATCTCCACCGACCACACCAGCGTCAAAGGGGCAAAACCCAGTTCGCTCAAGTCCAGCAACCCGGAAAATGACCATTCCTGGCGCCACATGCCGCCACTGAATTTCAAAAAGGTTTCACGACCGCTGTACCGGGAGATCACCTACATCGACCTACAGGGGCAGGAAAAGATCAAGATCAGGGACGGGCGCATCAGTAAAGAGTTGCGGGACATCAGCCGCAGGGAGCACACATACTGCCGGGCCGAAACATATTTCCGGCAACTGTCCGGCCTGAAGCCGGGTGAAATCTATGTTTCCAATGTAATCGGCGCCCATGTACCGGGCTGGATATACAAGGATGACAAGGGCAATATTGCCGTCAAACCTGGCAGTGCCTACGCCGGCAAGGAAAACCCGAAGGGCAGAAAGTTCGAGGGGATCATCCGCTGGGCCACACCGGTTTTCAATAGCCAGGGCGACAAAACCGGTTATGTGACCATGGCCCTGGATCATATCCATGTCATGGAATTCACCGACCACGTCATCCCGACTGAAGAGAGATTTACGGTTCTGTCCGACGGCGGCTCCGGCAACTATGCTTGGATGTGGGACTATCGTGGCAAGAGCATCTCACACCCGCGCGACTTCTTCATTATCGGCCATAACCCCTTAACCGGCCAGGAAGTGCCGGGCTGGCTCAGCCAGGAAACCTATAACGCCTACAAAAAGAGCGGGCTGACGCTGGAGGAATTCACGCGGCGTCTGCCGTCCTTCCACAACTTCAGCCAGAAAAAGGCCCCGGCGGCCGAACAGATCCGCAGCGGCAAGATCTCACTGGACTGCCGTATCCTCGATACCGCCCCACAGTGTGAAGGATGGCATGGCGGCACAGAGGACGGCGGTTCCGGTTCATTCCTGATCCTGTGGAGCGGCCTTTGGAAACTGACCACCTATGCCGCCATACCATATTTTACCGGCCAGTACGGCAGCACCAGCCGCGGTTTCGGCTATGTGACCCTGGGTGCCAATGTGGATGAATTCCACAAGGATGCAACCATTACCCGGACAATGATAGAAAAACGTCTTGCCGAAGAGGCGACAATCATTGCAGGCCAGAACAGCCAGACCCTGGCTTTTATCAAGAATCAGTCCAGCCGCCACCGCTGGCAGATGCTGATCATCACCCTGCTGACTATCGGCGCTGTCATCGTTATAGCGGTCTTTGTCAGTATCAGTATTACCAAGCCGCTGCGCACCCTTACCAATGGCGCCATGGCCATGGGCAAAGGCCAATTGGAACAGACCATCCCCGTGACTTCCAGTGATGAAGTCGGGCAACTGGCTGTCACCTTCAACGAGATGGCCCGTTCCATTGCCGAGCTGGACAAGATGAAATCAGATTTTGTGACGATCGCATCCCACGAGCTGCGCACCCCGATCCAGGCCATGCTGCTGAGTGTGTCCGGCATACTGGAAGGTTACTCCGGCAATATCGACGATGAGGTGCGCGAAGACCTGCAGATAGCCAGATCCGGCATCGAACGGCTGATGCGGCTGGTCGAGAGCCTACTGAACCTCTCCAGGATCGAGTCACGCAAGATCGAACTGACATTCGAACCGGTTCAACCCGCGGAAATGATCAGCCAGGCGATAGCAGCAGTTAGTGACCTGGCCACCGGACATGGACACACCATAACCACACAAGTGCCGGATGGCCTGCCTGCCATTGATGTTGACAGAGACAGAATCCTACAGGTATTGATCAACCTGCTCAGCAACGCCATCAAGTACAATCCTGATGGCGGGCGCATCAATCTGGGTGTAGAATTGTCTGCAGACCATATCCGCTTCATAATTGCTGACAACGGCTATGGTGTGCCGGAAAATGCCCGTGAGGACATCTTTAAGAAATTCTTCCAGGCCGACAGCCTGATGTCCCAGAAGGTCGGCGGCACAGGGTTGGGACTGACCATCAGCAGGGGAATTGCGGAACTGCACCACGGCACGATTGTCTGCGACAGCCCGCTATCACCCAATCTGTTCCCGGACTGGCCTTTGGGCGACGAACGTCACGGCTCGCTTTTCACCGTTAGCTTGCCGCTGAAAGGTTCATCAATTGCTGGCTTAAATGAAAGTGATCGAGGTTGATATATGTCTAAAAAGATACTCGTAGTAGACGACGAAGAGGTGATCTCGGCCTATCTGCAGAAAAAACTCGAAAAACTAGGCTACTGCACAATAGTGGCCAACGACGGCGAAAAAGCGCTCAATGCCGCCATCAACGAAAAACCTGATATCGTGCTGATGGATGTCAAACTGCCCAGAATGACCGGCACCGATGTCTGCCGACTGCTGAAAACCGATCCGAAAACCGCTAATATCCCGGTGATACTGCTTTCTGCCAAGGCGCAACCGGCAGAGATCCAGGCCGGCCTGGATGCCGGTGCCGACAAGTATCTATGCAAACCCGCCAGCTTTCCGGAGATACTGGAGACCATCCGTTCTTTTGAATCGGCATAACTTGGCGGCCAGAATATGAACAAGGAAAATACAATGCAGGACGAGCAATTACGCAGACTGCTGCAGCAATACATCTTCAACCTGGAGGATGCCCAGGAAAAGGCAGAAGAACTCAGCGCCGCCAATGAGGGTCTGCAGCGCACGACTGAATTCTTCAAGGCCGTACTCAACTGCACACCCCACGGCATCTGTCTTGTAAAAAGGCATACCTTCCAATGGTGCAGCCCGGCGTTTACAGAAATCCTTGGCTGGACCCAGCAGGATCTGCCCGCGCTCTCCATCCTCGGCATCTGTTCCTGCCGATCCGATTTCGACGAAATCGAAGCATATCTCAACTCTGCCGATGCCGGTGTTTTTTTGCATGGAGAATTCAACTTCATGCACAAGGACGGACGGGTCATCGCCTGCATACTGTCCGCGCGACCTCTTGACACACATGACCGGTCACGCGGCCATGTGTTTTCATTTACCGATTTCACCGAGCTCAAGGCTGCCCGGGATATTTGCAGGAACAGGGCCGAAGAGCTGCAGCTTTCCAATCAGCAGCTCAACCGGGAAATTGCGGAACGTGCTAAAGCAGAAGCCGCCCTTAACGAATATAAGGAGCATCTGGAGGAACTGGTTGCAAAACGGACCGAGCAGCTCAACGAAACCAATCGCCGGCTGCTGCAGGCCCAGAAGATGGAAGCGGTCGGCACCCTGGCCGGCGGCATTGCACACGACTTCAATAATCTGCTGACCGGCATCCGTGGTTATGCATCATTGATGCTGCACGGCATGGAATCTGATCACGTTCATTTCGACAAGCTCAAACGCATTGAAGAGATGGTCAAAAGCGCCTCCGATCTTACCAGCCAGTTGCTGGGCTTTGCGCGGGGCGGCAAATATGTGCTTAAAACCATTGACTTGAATGAACTGCTGCAAAAAAGCGCCGCCATGTTCTGCCGGGCCAGACATGAAATCACTACCCACCTGAACACCGGCAAAAAACCGGTCCTGGTTGAGGCTGACCGCACCCAGATGGAACAGGTGCTGCTGAACCTGTACATGAACGCCTGGCAGGCCATGCCCAGGGGCGGGGAGATGACCATCTCCTGCAAATCGCTCCAGCTTGACGAAACCGAAGCGGCACGTCACAACCTGGCACCCGGACACTACGCCGCCATGTCTGTCAGCGACAAGGGGGTTGGCATGGATGAGGCAACCATGCGCCGAATTTTCGAACCCTTTTTCACCACCAAGGATATGGGGCGCGGCACGGGTCTGGGGCTGGCATCCGCCTACGGCATCATTATAAATCATCACGGCACCATCGAGGTGGAGAGCCGCAAATGGGTCGGCAGCACCTTCACCGTCTTTCTGCCGATTTCAAATGCCCAGGCCCCCTCAATAGCAGAAGCTGCCGAATCTGAGGTTGCAAAAGGTGCCGGCACCATACTGCTGGTGGATGATCAGCCCATGCTGCTGAATGTGGGCAAGGAGCTGCTGGAATTGCTGGGATACCGGGCCATTGCCGCCCAGAGCGGGGCCAAGGCCATTGAGTGCTACCTGAAGGAGCGCGACGCCATCGATGTGGTGATACTGGATATGATCATGCCTGTGTTAAACGGCCACGACACCTACCTGCAGCTAAAGGCCATCAACCCCAAAATCAAGGTACTGCTTTGCAGTGGCTACAGCATTGACAGCCATGCCTCGGAATTGATCCAACTGGGCTGCAACGGCTTTCTGCAAAAGCCATTCGACCTGAACGAGCTGTCCAAGGCACTCAAAGATATCATCAACTGAACAAGCCACTGTTCAGCGCCCATGAAACTCCCTGATGAGCCTTGCCCGTTCAAAACCCTGCTTTTCGGCCTTCTGCATCAGCGCGTCGTAGAGTACAGGCGCCATCTGTGGCGTGCGGCTCAACAGCCAAAGGTACTTGCGATTGGGCGTACCGACCAGCGCGTACTCGTAATCCCGCCCGAGATCAATGATCCAGTAGTCCCCCCGAAAGGGCCAGAAAAAGGACACCTGCAGCCTTGAGTTGACAGGCGGATCCACTACCCAGGCCCGGCCAACGGCGATACGCTCCTCACCGCTGTCTTTATCGCGGCAGCTGTTCAGCACCCTGATATCGCCATCATCCCGCAGGCTGTAGACCGCCCGGCTGCCAAGGCACCCCTGCTGAAAACTGTTGGGATAGCGTGCGATTTCGTACCAGGTTCCCAGATAACGATTCAGATCGACACGCTCCACGGTCTGCAGCGAGGGATAATCGTTTGCTGCATGCCGTGCACAACCGCACAGGAGCACAAACAGCACAATTGCCAGATGTTTCATGATACCCTCCCGGTTCTATTTTTTGCATGTCGTCATGTTGTGGAACAGTTGAGATTACGGTACTATTTAGTTTCGATCCGGAAACTCCGGATGAGAAACTATTGGTTTTTCGATTTGGAAAGCGGGGATTTTTTCTCCTGGCAAGGAAATCAAGGTTTTGTGCGGGGGCGTAAACAGGTACTCCGCACAAGCAAAACCGAAGATTGACGACGCCAGGGTGGAAAAGCACCCTTTCCGGACGGAAACTATTCATTACCATGCGCACCAGACATTATTGCACATCACATCATGGAGACAAGTCATGCCGGATAATCTTTTCATTCCCTCTGTAGACATGAGAATTGGCGCCCTGGAGGAGTACAACCGTCGCCAGAAAGCCAAGGCGGAAAAGTATATCCCCCGCGAGGACAAACCACGCCCCTGCATCACCCTTTCACGGGAGTTCGGCTGCGAGGCCTACCCGGCTGCCGAAAAGTTGTGTGAGCTGATGCGGCAGAAAACCGGCGAGGAGTGGCTGCTGATGGACAAGGCACTGCTGGATGAACTGGCCCGCCGCCATAACCTGTCCAGAGAAATCCTTGAAAACCTTGGAGACCAGAACCGTTTCCTGAATGAATTCCTGGCCACATTTTCATCCCGCTGGGCAAGTCATGAAGACTACTTCAGAAGCCTGAGCAGATACATACTCTCGCTGGCGGAAACCGGCAATGTGGTCATCGTTGGCCGCGGCGGCGCCGTGGTGACCAGCCACCTGGAAAACTGTCACCACTTCAAGATCTTTGCCTCGATGAAATTCAAGGTGGCTTCGATCGCCAGACGTACGGCGATTGCCCCTGAAGAGGCCGAAAAATTGATCATTAGCAAGCAGGCCCAGCGTGATCGTTTCAACCGGGAATTCCTGGACCTGCACAAGCATGACAACAGCTTTTATGACATGCTCTTTAACAACGACCACATGTCTGCGGTGATGATCGCCGAGACAATTGCCGATTACATGGTAAAACAATAGGGCAAGGTCAATATCACACAGGAGGTGTTTCATGGGTTCAAAGGGACGCGAAATTATCGGAATGGACGTGGACAAACTGATCGACCTGCTGCGGCGGGCCTACTGCGATGAGTGGCTGGCCTACTATCAATACTGGCTGGGGGCAAAACTGGTCAAGGGGCCGATGAAGGACGCGGTTGGAGCCGAACTGCTTCAGCACGCCACTGAAGAACTGGCCCATGCCGACATGGTGGCCATGCGCATCATCCAGCTGGGCGGCACGCCGGTCACCAAGCCGGAAGAGTGGTACAAATTCACCAACTGCGGTTATGACGCCCCGGATGACCCGTTTGTGAAGACACTGCTGGAGCAGAACATCAAGGGTGAGCAATGCGCCATCGCCACCTATAAAAAACTGATGGACATCACCAGGGATGCCGATCCGGTGACCTACAACATGGTGCTGACCATCCTCAGCCAGGAAGTGGAGCATGAAGAGGATCTGCAGTCCCTGCTGGAAGATTTTGAGCTGATGATGACGAGGTAGTATTCGTTGGCCGTGTCCGTTGACCGTAATCCGTAACTGATATTGTCACGGACCCGGCCAACGGTCACGGATCACCGGTTTTCTACCAGATATACTCCCCCGCAATTTCCCGCTTGTCTTTGCCTGCCAGGATATGCATCACACGCAATTGTTTCAGCTTCAACGGTGAGAGTGAGCCGAGCGGGATGTAAACGATCTTGCGCCCAATACGCGCCGCCATCTGCCTGAAGATGCTGCGCGGCGGACGGGCCGCCACGTAGACCACATGTGTTTCCAATGCATAGTCCAGCCCTGCCATCAGCAGAACCTCCGCCTTGCTGCTGGCAAATCCGTAATCCTGGTCATGCCAGACATCCAGCATGCGGCGGGGCGGGTAGGACAGCATGAATCCGCCATACTCGCAGCGACAGATGCCCGGCCCGACCACATTTCCGGCCGGGTCGGTGGCGTAAAAGGCCATGTCCGATTCCTGCTCATGCTCCCCCAGCCAGGTCATGGCATAAGGATAACGCTTGTTGCCCCGATCCTCGTCAAAGATGACCACAACGCATCCCACCCCGCCTTTGGCGCGCTGCTGCTCCCGCACATAGATCGCCCCTTGATGCGCGTTGCGCAGGGTCTCACGCATATCAATGCCGTCCAGCATGGAGCTGGTGAATCGTTCACAACGGGTCAGCTCTTCGGAAAGCTGCAGGCACCCCTTGGCCTTCAGAAAGGCGCCGTAGGCCTCGATGGCCAGATCCTCCGGCGGATAGGAGCAGATGGAGGGGTCGTCAAAACCCTCCAGCCATTCGCCCGGCCGTTGTTCCCTCTTGCGTTTGAGAAAGCCCAGCCGTGACAGCCCCTTGTTGCGCTTCTGTCTGGGTCGGAAACGGATCAGACGACTGGCGCCCCACAGCTCCTCCGCCGAAATGCGCATGGTCGGCAAGTCGCTGATCTCGTTCTGCCAGGGATAGAAGACTGCCAGGCGGCAGAAGGCATGGGCAAAGTTGTCGTCAATGCAGCCGCGGGCCGCGGTCAGCATCTGAAACAGGTCAGGCAGCAGCATGCCGCCTGTCATGGCATAGTTGCGGCAGAATTTGAAAAAGGCGCGTTTTTGCCAGATATGCACCGGCTCTCCGGTTTCCTGGCGATAATGGCGGGCTGCTTCGTTAAACAGCCAGTAGATAATGCGCTGGCGATCGGGGAACGCACCTTCGGCGCCCGTATGACGGGCTGCACGGCGGATGGCGTTGTCCAGCAATCTCTCTTCCGGCAGATCCTGTTTGCCGCCGGCGAGCAGCTCCAGGGCGTGGAAGCGTTTGCGCAGGCCGTTACCGGCCTCAACAGGCTCTTCCGGCAGCGGGCCACGCCGGTATTCATAAACAGCCGAGAGAAATGGCGATTCGGCCATGATCTCGCCACAGCACTCCGGGTGCAGGTTGTGGACCGTGATCCCGGCGCGCCTGATCCGCTCCAGCGGCGCGGCCTGCGGGGAGTCGAACAACGTCTTGACCCTTGCCAGATGGGCCATGCCACAGACAAACAGCACCCGTCCATGCCTGGCGGAAAGCTGTTGCAGGCGAAAGGCCATCCCCTGTTCACGGCGGTTGTCCTCCATGTGCGGCAGCTCATCTGTACAGGCCTTGCGGTATTCCGCGTAATAGGACTGCAGGCCGATGCGCTGGATACTATAAGAGTCCGGCAGACACTCATCATGGCATGGATAGCTGTCCGTATCCACATCAACCAGATGCAGCGGCAGCCCGTGTTCCAGGGCCAGCCGGGCGGCCTCGGCCAGCGGATCGGCCGGTTCCACCAGCAGGTACACCGGCTTGCCCTTATCCTGGCCTTCGGCGGTTTGATAGCTGACCAGCGAGACCTGCGGCAGTCGTTTGACGGCACGGCAAAAATGCTCTGCCAGTGTCGGCGGCAACTCGATGGCAACGACATCCGGCTGCAGCTGCCGGAAGGCCTGACGCACCAGCTGGGCGAACTCCATGCGGTAATGCAGCACCGGCAGGGCGTGGATATGGCCGAAATGTTCGAGATATGGTCTGTGTGGCATGGTATTGAATTTAACCTCGGCAGTAGAAAACGCCTGCACGCGCGCTTCCAACTGCCGTATACAGGATTAAGGTTTTGCCAGTCCCTGGTCCCAAGTCACCAGGCCCGGTTTTTACAGATACCTCAGCGCCTCTTCCCCCAGTACCCGTTCCACCGCCAGTCTGAGGAGCTCTTTTGCCTGAAGCCCCTGGACAGCTGCCATCTTGAGGGCATAGCGGGCGATGTTGATGCCGTCGCGTACCGAGTAGAGTTCATCGGCGTGATGGCTTTTTTGCAGAAATCTGACCACATAGGCCAGCACGGCATCGTCGGCAAAGGGGAGATTTTCCCTGAGGATCAGCAGTTCTTCGTCCGCCTCGGCAAAGTCGATGTAGATCTGCGGCTGCAGACGGGAATGGATGTATTCCGGCAACTCGAAGGTGGAGGCATCCTCGTTCATGGTGATCACCACGCGAAAATCCCGGTGGGCTGGTATGCGCAGACCGGTGATGATCGACTCCACGTAACGCCGGTCATCCAAAAGCGGCGCCAGTGATGCCCAGGACTTCTCGCTCATGCGGTTGCCCTCATCGATGATCAGCACGCCGCCAGCCAGCATAGCCGAAACAAGCGATGAAGCGGCATACTGGATCCGTCCGTCCGGGCCGATCACCGGGGTGATGATCAGATCCTCCGGGCGGGTGTCCATGGTGGCTTGAAACAGGTATACCGGCCTGCCAAGACGCTGTGCAGCGGCGTAGGCCAGGGTGGTTTTGCCCACACCCGGCTTGCCGATCAGCCGCGGATTGAAGGGGATATCACGCTCATCAATCACCATCCAGGCCGCCAGCAATTGCTGCAGCAACTCCTCCTGGCCGACCCATTTCAGCGGCAGCTCCACCGGCCCGGCCAGGGAAAGCTCTATCCCGTCAATTACAATGTGATTCATTGTTGCGCCCCCAAAATTGTGGTGCCCATACACACCGTGCTTATAACACAAAAACACCGGATACAAAAAAGGCCCCGCATTGCTGCGGGGCCATCATCTACTGTATTTCAGCCCGACTACTTCTTTTTGGCCGGCTTGGCAGCCTTTTTGGGAGCTGCCTTTTTGGCGGCAGTCTTTTTGACCATGCAGGAAGGCTTGGTGCTAAGATCCTTCAGGTCTTTACCTGCGGTAAATTTGCCAACTGTCTTGGCGGCAATCTTGATCGGTTTGCCGGTCTGCGGATTGCGTCCGGTACGGGCAGCCTTTTTAACTGCGCTGAATGTACCGAAACCAACCAGAGTGACCTTCTGGCTTTCACGCAGCGCACAGGAAATCGCGCAGGTGAATGTTGACAGAGCTTTTTCTGCCTGAACCTTAGTGATACCAGCACCTTCTGCAATCTTTGCTACCAAGTCCGCTTTGGTCATATATGACCTCCCCCTATTAGGTAATCGGGCTTAAAGCCCCTGTAAAACGCACGGTTATCCAGATCACACAATTGTGATGGATAGTACACTTCTTTATTTGCTTGTCAATGATCAATTTTGCTTATTTATGTGAAAAATGGCATTTTTTTGTGCCGTCACCCCCCGCCAACACAGGGATTCAGCAGATTGACGCCCACCCTGGTTCCGGAGGTACTTGTATTCATTAGGTTTTCGTCTTTGCTGTCTGCATAAAAACCGCATGCATTCACATGCTGCTGTCAGCCATCAGAAACAGCAACACGCTCGATCGGCACGGTACAGAATGTGCAGCAATAATAAGCTTTAGATACTGTTCAAGCAGGCAACAGACTTGTAATGTTCAAAAACCAGGGGGTTGGCAATGATTGAAGAGTGCATCAGCAAGCTAAGGAAACTTGACAGACAATGCGCCCGGGTCAATGAAATGACACCGGCCATGCATGTGGAATTCGAACAGGCACTGATTGAACTGCTAAATGATGCTGTCAGCGACAACCACAAAGCGCTGATCGATATGCGCCGTCTTCAGAATGAACTGGAGTTGACCCGCTGGGGACTTAAAGCCGCCTTATCAGAGCTATGCAGGGCAAACGGCAGCAAACACGGCAAAACCTACAAACTGTCCGCCCCATCAGCCAGCCGCTGCAGCCTCGTGCCTACCAATCGGCAAGATCAATAGCACCTACTCATCAAAGGAGAGTAACAGCACCCTGGCAACGGGATTGCGTTTTGCTATCAACTTGGTGCATATTCGGCAAGGAACTGGCGACAGACTAAGACCCCCGTCCAGACGAATTTCATCGGGAAACACGCAAAATGAACACCATTGTCAATATAGAGGAAAAGGCCTTCATGGGCATCATGCTTGCCGCAGTTGAGGCCTATCCCAGCAAGTACTGCGGTTCGCGGCGCCCAAAAGGCTCAACACCCGAAGGAGACGTGCATGGCCTGCTGTTCGGCCAGCAGATACAGAAAGGTTGATCTGCTTTATACACGCACAAGATCATCACAGATACGCATAATGCATTCTGACATCGGCATGGGAGCAGACAATGGCTGAAAACGACCACAGCATGAGCACCACCCGCATTGAATCCCTGGCGGACAACGTTTTTTCCGTTGCCATGACCCTGCTGGTCGTCAATCTGACCATCCCGGAAGCGCTGCGGCTGTCTGACATGGAGCTGCACGAGCTGCTAATCAGGCAATCACACAAGATCTATAACTATTTCATGAGCTTCATGCTGCTGGCGGTACTCTGGGTCGCCCACCACCGCCAGTCCCACTTCATCCGCAAAACCGACCACATCCATCTCTGGATCAACATGCTGATCCTGATGTTTGTCGTACTGATGCCGTTCTCCACCACGCTGATCGGCGACTACGGCAGCACACCGACCGCGCGGGCCTTCTTTTCCGGCAACATGCTGGTACTGGCGCTGCTGTTCCAGTTGAACTGGATCTATGCCACCAGACAGCACCGCCTGGTCAGACCCGATCTGGAGGAGCACGCCATCCGGATGGGCACCGTGCGCTGCACGGCCTTTCTGTCCGTGGCAGCGGCATCCCTGTTCTGCGCCTATTTCATTCCGACCTGGAGCCACAACATCTACATACTGCTGCCCGTGATTCTCTCCGCAAAACCTTTCAAGTCCTGAGCCGGGTTAATACGAATCGAAACTGCGACACCGCCTATGCGGGTCTGGAAAACAAAAAAGGGGTTCTCAGCCATTGCTGAAAACCCCTTTCTGTTTGTTGGTGCCCAGGACTGGACTCGAACCAGCACACCCTTGCGAGCACAAGAACCTGAATCTTGCGTGTCTACCAATTCCACCACCTGGGCATTGAGAAAATGTGTATAGCATTAAATCCCGGCCGATTGCAACAAAAAAAACTGCATTTCCCTTGCCTGGGTGCCGTCGATTTGATAAAGTCCTAAACTCGCTTCAGCGCTAAGTTGAAGGGACGAAAACCATTTTCATGAAAAGAGCCCGACCGACAGTATGAGTCTTTTATCCATAGAAAAACCGGCCCGCTACATGGGGGGCGAAATGGGTTCTATCCGCAAGGAGCAGGCCGACCTGCGCATCGCCCTGGCCTTTCCCGATGTGTACGAGGTGGGCATGAGCCACCTGGGGCTGCGCATCCTCTACCAAATCCTCAACCAGATCGAAGGGATCGCCGCCGAGCGCGTCTATTCACCCTGGCCGGACATGGAGCAGCAGATGCGTTCCGGAAACGAGCGCCTGGCCACCCTGGAGACATTAACCCCGCTGGCCGACTGCGACATGATCGGCTTTACCCTGCAGTACGAACTCTCCTACACCAACATCCTCAACATGCTCAGGCTGGCCGGCATCCCGCTCATGGCGGCAGAGCGCAACGAGAGCTTCCCGCTGGTAATGGCCGGCGGCCCCTGCGCCTACAACCCGGAACCGCTGGCGCCGTTCATGGACGCTGTCCTGCTGGGTGATGGCGAGGAGGCGATTGTCGAGATTGCCGAACTGGTGCGCCTGGCAAAACAGGCCGGCACCACCAAACCGCAGTTGCTGGAGCAGCTGTCGGGGATCGAAGGGGTCTATGTCCCTTCCTTCTTCGAACCCTGCTACAACGCGGACGGCACGGTTGCCGAAATCCGTCGCATCAAAGGCAGTAAGGATCGCGTCAGGCGCCGTTTTCTGGCTGACCTGGATAGCGCCACCTATCCGACCGAGCCGGTGGTGCCGTTCATGAAAACAGTGCACGACCGGGTGGCGGTGGAGATCGCCCGCGGCTGCACGCGCGGTTGCCGTTTCTGCCAGGCCGGCTATATCTATCGACCGCTGCGCGAGCGTTCACCCCGGACGATCCTGGATCTGATCGAAAAATCGCTGACCAGCACCGGCTATGACGAGGTGTCACTGTTGTCACTATCCAGCGGTGATTATTCCTGCATAGCCCCGCTGATCACCGAACTGATGGCCCGCTATGCCCAGGAACGGATCGCCGTATCACTGCCTTCGCTGCGGGTCGGCACCCTGACCGAGGGGCTGATCGAGGACATCAAGAAGGTCCGCAAGACCGGCTTCACCCTGGCACCCGAGGCCGGCAGCGAACGCATGCGCCGAGTAATCAACAAGGGCATCACCGAGCCAGACCTGCTGGAAACCGCCCACAATGTGTTCAGTGCCGGCTGGCGCTCGATCAAGCTCTATTTCATGATCGGCCTGCCTGGCGAAACAGCGGAAGACGTGGAGCAGATCTCGGTGCTGGGCCGCAAGGTCAAGGATCAGGGTAAACTGGCCGGCCATCCCGGCGACGTCAGCGTTTCGGTCAGCAGCTTTGTACCCAAGCCCCACACTCCCTTCCAGTGGGAACCGCAGATATCCATCGACCAGATTCGTGAACGCCAGTACCAGCTGCACCTGGATCTGAAGCAGCGCAAGCTGCGCTTCAAATGGCAGGATGCCGAACTCTCCTTTCTGGAAGGTGTCTTTGCCCGCGGAGACCGGCGACTGGCCCCGGCACTGGTACGCGCCGTGGAACTGGGCTGCCGTTTTGACGGCTGGCACGAGCATTTCTCCATGCAGCGCTGGCAGCAGGCCTTTAGCGACTGTGGCATCCAGCCGGAGTGGTACCTGCGCGCCAGAGGTCTGGATGAGATGCTGCCATGGGATCACATCGACACCGGCATCTCCCGCCCGTTCCTGCTCAAGGAGCGCGAGCAGGCGCTTGAAGAGGCCGCCACGCCGGATTGCCGCAAAGGGAGCTGCTCGGCCTGCGGCATCTGTGATTTCAAAACCGTTACCAACCGCCTGTCCAGCGATGCCGACACGCCCTCCCGGGACACAGCGGCCCCATCGGAAACCGGGTCGGCCCGCTGCCGCATCCGGTTTGCCAAGACCGGCCGGATGCGCTACTTAAGCCATCTGGAGCTGTTAACCGTCTTTACCCGCGCCGTCAGCCGCGGCGGAGTACCGATCCTGTTCTCCCAGGGTTTTCACCCCCATCCGCGTTTTTCATTTGCCACGGCCACTTCGGTCGGGGTGGAATCCTATGCGGAATATATGGACATGTTCGTGGAGGCAGGCATTGACGGCAGCGAAATCGCCGCCCGTCTCAACCGGGCCCTGCCAGAGGGTCTGAGTGTGCTGGAGGCCGCGATCGTGGAGTTGAAGGCACCGTCGCTTTCAACCCTGATTGACAGAACCCGCTACCGCATCACCTTTGGCCCGTCTTTGACCGAACAGCTGCCCGGCCTCTGCCAGGCCTTCATGGACTGTGAACATTATGTGATCGAGCGCAAAAAGAAGGGTGACAGCCAGAGCATCGACCTGCGCGGCCAGGTTGCTGCGTTGACCACCGCCGGTGCCGCAGTGGAGTTGGTGGCCGGACGGGGCAAACCACTGGAGTTCGCCCAGGCCATCAGCCGCAACCCTGAGTTGCAGGCGGATGATGTGCGCATTGAAAAGCTGGAAGTGCTTTTTACTGCTTAACAGAACCTTTTACCCTCCCCCACCCCCTCCCATAAAGGGAGGGGAGATATTTTGCCCCCTCGCCCCCTGTGGGAGAGGGCCGGGGAGAGGGGTAATTTAACTTTCTTCATTTTTCAGATACAGAGGTTTTCCCATGTCTACAGAACTGGTCATCAACGCCGCTTCCCACGAGACGCGCATCGCGCTGATCGAAAACGGCACCATCGCCGAGCTGCACATCGAGCGGACCCGCGGCAAGGGCATCGTCGGCAACATCTACAAGGGACGGGTACTGCGGGTACTGCCCGGCATGCAGGCCGCATTCGTGGATATCGGCTTGGAGAAGGCCGCCTTTCTTTATGTGGCCGATGTCTTCGATGCCATCGAGGAGTATGAGTCACTGCTCTACGACAGCCGCAAGGATTCCGAGATGAACGGCTCATCCCTCCCGCGCGACAGCCACCCCGACCTGAAACCGCTGCACCCGATCGAGGAACTGCTGCAGGAAGGGCAGGAACTGCTGGTCCAGATTTCCAAGGAACCGCTGGGCACCAAAGGGGCCCGCATCACCTCCCACATCTCCCTGCCGGGACGCCATCTGGTCTACCTGCCAACCGTGGATCATGTGGGCATCTCGCGGCGCATCGAGGACGAGACCGAGCGCGAACGGCTGCGAGAAGCTGTCGAGCGGCTCAGGGAGCCGGGTTCCGGCTATATCGTCCGTACCGTTTCCGAAGGCAAGAGCGAAGAGGACCTGCTATCAGACATGCAGTACCTCTCCAAACTCTGGGAGGAGATTGCCAGACGCAAGGATAGCGCCACTGCGCCGTCACTGATCCACAGCGACCTGGACGTGATCCAGAAGGTGGTGCGCGACATCGTTACCGAACAGGTCGACACGATCATCGTCGACTCAAAGCCGGATTACGACCGTATCGTCCAGTTCATCACCACCTTCATGCCCAAAATGAAATACTCCATCGAACTGTACGATGAAGAGGAGCCGATCTTCGATCACTTCGGGCTGGAGGTGGAGATCAGCCGCGCCCTGGGGCGCAAGGTCTGGCTCAAGTCGGGCGGTTATATCATCATCGAGCAGACCGAAGCACTGACCGCCGTGGACGTCAACACCGGACGCTTCGTCGGCAAGCACAACCTGGAAGACACCATTCTCAAGACCAATCTGGAGGCGGTCAAGGAGATCGCCTACCAACTCCGGCTGCGCAATACCGGCGGCATCATCATCATCGACTTCATCGACATGGAGAAGGAGGTCAACCGGGAAAAGGTCTTCACGGCCCTGGAAGATGCGCTGAAAAGCGACAAATCCAAGACCAACATCCAGAAGATCTCCGAGCTGGGACTGGTGGAGATGACCCGCAAGCGGGTCCGGGAGAGCATGGGGCGCATGATGTGCGAGCCCTGCCCCTACTGTGAAGGCCGCGGCTACATCAAGTCCAAGACCACCGTCTGCCATGAGATCTTCCGCGAACTGCGCCGCGAAATGCTGGATATCCGCGGCTCCAAGGCCACGGTTTCCGTACACCCCCAGGTGGCCGACCTGCTCTATGATGAGGAGCGCCGAGGGCTGGAAGAGCTGGAAAAGCGCTTCAAAAAACGCGTCACCGTCAGGGCGAGGCCCGGTTTTCACCAGGAGCAGTTCGAGATCCAGGTCAGCTGACCGCCCGCCCAACAGGACATGGGCAACGGGACTTCGCTTGACAAAACAGCCACATGCCTATAGATTTAGCCATTCTGCGGCATTGCTGCCGCGGTCAGAAAAACAGACCAGACATTACATAAAACGAGAGGAGCATCAGCAACATGGCCGAAAAATTCATCTTCACATCCGAATCCGTTTCCGAAGGGCACCCCGACAAGGTTGCCGACCAGATATCCGACTCCATCCTGGACGCCATCCTGGAACAGGACCCCAAGGCCCGCGTGGCCTGTGAAACCATGATCACCACCGGTATGGCGGTGGTTGCCGGCGAGATCACCACCAGCGCCGTGATCAACTATGCCGATATCGTTCGCCAGACCATCAAGGAGATCGGCTACACCGACTCGGAAATGGGCTTTGATGCCGACACCTGCGCCGTACTGGTCTCGATCGACAAGCAGTCGCCGGACATCTCCCAGGGGGTTACCGAAGGCGAAGGCCTGCACGCCGAACAGGGCGCCGGCGACCAGGGCCTGATGTTCGGTTATGCCTGCAACGAGACCAAGGAACTGATGCCGATGCCGATCCAGCTCTCCCAGCAGCTGGTCAAACGCCTGGCCGATGTGCGCAAATCCGGCGTTTTGAAGTTCCTGCGTCCCGATTCCAAGTCCCAGGTCTCGGTGGAATATGTCAACGGCAAGCCGAGCCGCATCGACACGGTTGTCATCTCCACCCAGCACACCCCGGACGTGACCCACAAGCAGATCGAGGAAGGCGTCATCGAGGAAGTCATCAAAAAGGTAATCCCGGCCGAACTGCTGGACGCCTCCACCCGTTATTACATCAACCCGACCGGCCGTTTCGTTGTCGGCGGCCCGATGGGCGACTGCGGTCTGACCGGCCGCAAGATCATCGTTGATACCTACGGCGGCATGGGCCGTCATGGCGGCGGCGCTTTCTCCGGCAAGGACCCTTCCAAGGTCGACCGCTCGGCTGCCTACATGGGGCGCTATGTGGCCAAAAACCTGGTAGCCGCCGGGCTCTGCGATCGTTGCGAGGTACAGGTGGCCTACGCCATCGGTGTGGCCCAGCCGGTCTCGATCATGGTCCACGCCTTCGGCACTGGCAAGGTATCAGAAGAGCGTCTGGCCGAACTGGTGCGCGAGGTTTTCGACATGCGCCCCCGCGCCATCATCGAACAGCTCGACCTGCTGCGTCCGATCTTCAAGAAAACCGCAGCCTACGGCCATTTCGGCCGCGAACTGCCCGAATTCAGCTGGGAGAAGACCGACAAGGCTGCCATCCTCAGGCAGAAGGCCGGGCTTTAATTCAGGGATCAGGGGCTGGTAACAGCATATAAACGAACAGGTATTACTCCCTCCCCTGCAAGGGGAGGGTCGGGGTGGGGATGGGTCTGGCAATAACAGCCCCCACTCCCACCCTGCCCCTCTCCCTGAGGGAAAGGGGACGAACTCCTTTTTTGAGAGGCAACAAATGTCCAAGACATATAAAATAGCGGTCCTGCCCGGTGACGGCATCGGACCGGAGGTAATGGCCGAGGCACTCAAGCTGCTGGACGCCATTGAAAGAAAATACAATGTGAAGTTCGAGCGCCAGCATGCCAATGTGGGCGGCGCCGGCATCGACAACGAAGGCAAGGCACTGCCGCAGACGACTGTCGACATCTGCAAGGCCGCTGATGCAATCCTGTTCGGCTCGGTGGGCGGCCCCAAATGGGAAACCCTGCCGCCGGACGAGCAGCCTGAGCGGGGAGCGCTGCTGCCGCTGCGCAAGATCTTCGGCCTGTACGCCAACCTGCGTCCGGCGATCATCTTCCCTTCGCTGATCGGCGCCTCTTCGCTGAAGCCAGAGGTCATCTCCGGCGGCTTTAACGTGCTGGTGATCCGCGAGCTGACCGGCGGCATCTACTTCTCACAGCCCAAGGGGATCGAAGGCCAGGGGCGCGATCGGGTTGGCTTCGACACCATGCGCTACAGCGTGCCGGAGATCGAGCGCATCGCCCACGTTGCCTTCCAGTCTGCCCGCAAGCGCAACCGCAAGGTCTGCTCGATCGACAAGGCCAACGTGCTCTCCAGCTCAATCCTTTGGAGAGAGGTCGTCAACACCGTGGCCAAGGAATATGCCGATGTGGAACTGTCCCACATGTATGTGGACAATGCGGCCATGCAGCTGGTGCGTAACCCCAAGCAGTTCGATGTGATCCTCTGCGAAAACATGTTCGGCGACATCCTCTCCGATGAAGCGGCCATGCTGACCGGCTCGCTGGGCATGCTGCCTTCGGCCTCACTGGCAGAAGGTTCCTTCGGCATGTACGAACCCTCGGGCGGCTCAGCGCCGGACATCGCCGGACAGGGCATTGCCAACCCGATCGCCCAGATCCTCTCGGCCGGCATGATGCTGCGCTTCTCCTTCGGCATGGTTGAGGCGGCCGACGCCATCGACAATGCCGTAGCCACAGTGCTGGATCAGGGCTTCCGTACCGGTGACATCCACCAGAAGCAGCCGGGAGAAAAACTGGTCAACACCAAACAGATGGGTGACGCCATCGTAGCAGCGCTCTGATTTATCGCCCTGCCGACCATACGGCAGGGCTTATTTCAATTCAATCCAGGGAGACAGGCATGAAAGTCGGAATCGTCGGTTGGCGCGGCATGGTCGGGTCAGTGCTCATGCAGCGGATGCAGGAGGAAAATGATTTTGCCGTTATCGAGCCGGTGTTTTTCTCAACCTCGCAGGCGGGTCAGCCAGCACCCATGGGCGCCGGCACACTCAAGGACGCCTCGGACATCAATGAGCTGAAAAAGCTGGACGCCGTGATTACCTGTCAGGGGGGCGACTACACCAGCGCCACCCACCCCGAACTGCGCAAGGCCGGATGGAACGGCTACTGGATCGATGCGGCCAGCTCTCTGCGCATGAAGGACAATGCCGTGATCATCCTTGACCCGGTCAACCGCAAGGTGATCGACCAGGCCCTGGCCGACGGCAAGAAAGACTTCATCGGCGGCAACTGCACGGTCAGCCTGATGCTGATGGCCCTGGGTGGCCTGTTCCGCGCCGGTCTGGTGGAATGGATCAGCTCCATGACCTATCAGGCCGCTTCCGGCGCCGGCGCGCCCAATATGCGCGAACTGCTTTCCCAGATGGGGGTTTTGAACAGCGTGGTTGCCGACGACCTGAAGAATCCGGCCTCCGCCATCCTGGACATAGACCGCAAGGTGACGGCTGCCCTGCGCGATGGTTCCATGCCGACCAAAGAATTCGGCTTTCCGCTGGCCGGCAGTGTGCTGCCCTGGATCGACAAAGAGGTGGAAGACGGCCAGAGCCGCGAGGAATGGAAAGGGTTCGCCGAAACCAACAAGATCTTGGGCACCATTAAACCGATCCCGGTGGACGGCCTCTGCGTCAGGGTAAGCTCCATGCGCTGCCACAGCCAGGCCCTGACCATCAAACTCAACCGCGATCTGCCATTGTCCGAACTGGAAGAACTGATCAAAAACGACAACCAGTGGGTCAAGCTGGTGGCCAACAACAAGGCCGACACTCTGGCCCAGCTGACCCCGGCCGCCATAGCCGGCACGTTGACCGTACCGATCGGCCGCCTGCACAAGATGAAGATGGGGCCGGAATACCTGACCGCCTTCACCTGCGGCGATCAGCTCCTCTGGGGGGCCGCCGAGCCGCTCAGGAGGATGCTGCGCATCCTTTGTGAAAAATGATATCCATACCAGTCGTGCAACACTTCTCTTGAGTGATACAATTGAAAGCGCCCCGCCAGGGGCGTTTTCTAGTTTAGACCTGGAAACTGCTTATTCACCACGGAGAACACGGAGAATTGAACTCAGAGTCTGCATGAAGATTCGCCTGACGGGCGGCCCCTTGAAAAGCAGTGGGATCAGAAAGTTACCCTCTCGGGCTGGAGCCAGAATTTTGTGCTGAATGTGACTGGTGAAACCGGATGCGCATCGATCCGGTTGTGTTTTCACTGAATTCTCTGTGAACTCTGTGGCAAATTCTATTCTTAGCTCAAAGGCATGATTAAGGATCCCGATGACCAACAACATTTATAAACCCGAACTGCTGGCACCGGCCGGTTCCCTGGAGTCGTTCTTTGCCGCCATGGAATCGGGTGCCGACGCGATCTATGCCGGACTGCAGTCCTTCTCTGCCCGCGCCCGCGCCCGCAATTTTTCACTCAGCCAGATGGAGCGCATGCTGGCCTATGCCCACAGCCTGGACCGGCGCATCTACATCACCCTCAACACGCTGGTCAAGGAAGCGGAACTGCCCCAATTGGTGGACACCCTGGCGGCCCTGACAGCCATGCGGGCCGATGGCCTGATTGTGCAGGATATGGCCGTGGCCCGGCTGGTGCATAAACATTTTCCCACCCTGCCGCTGCATGCCTCTACCCAGATGACCGTTCACAACCTGCCCGGCGTACAGGCGCTGAAGCAGCTGGGCTTCACACGCGTGGTGCTGGCGCGTGAGCTGGCCCTGGACGAGGTGACCGCCATTACGGCAGCCAGCAACATGGAGATCGAAACCTTTGTGCATGGCGCCCTCTGTTTCTCCATTTCCGGGCAATGCTTCTTCTCTTCCTACCTGGGCGGCCACAGCGGGAACAGGGGGCGTTGCGCCCAGCCTTGCCGCAGGCTCTACAGCCACCGCGGCAAACAAGGCCACTTCTTCTCCACCAGCGACCTGTCCGCCATCGAAATGGTGCCTGATCTGGCCCGCGCCGGTGTCCGCTCGCTCAAGATCGAAGGCAGGATGAAGTCGGCCGAGTATGTGGCCAGCGTGGTTCAGGCCTACCGCACCGTGCTGGACGCGCCGGAACAAAACCGCAAGCCGGCCCTGGCCAAGGCCAAGGAGCTTTTGAAGTACTCCTTCGGGCGCACACCCACCAAGGGATTTCTGGCCTCCCAGCAGCCGGACGACATCGCCAACCCGTGGCAGAAGGGTGGCACCGGTCGTTTTGTCGGACAGATCAAATCCATGCATGGCAAACAGCTGACATTTGAAACCCGGGACGCCATTGCCGTGGGGGACCGGCTGAGGGCCCAGCCCAAAAGCGATATGGCCGGACAGGCCTGGACCGTGCGCGAACTGTTCTGCAGCCGACGCAAGGTGATGGAGGCCAAAGCAGGCAGCCTGGTTGAAGTGGAGTGTCCGTTTCATTTCTCGCCAGGTGACGCGGTCTACAAGGTTTCATCCCGCGAGGCCTTCACCATGAGCGAGAATGCCTGCAACCGCAGGCTGGATGCGGTAAAAACCGACAGAATCGCGTGCCGGCTGACATTATCCCTCCAGTCGGACAAGCTGAAGGTGCAGGCTCAGGCTGGCGGCCTGAATCACGAATTCAGCTATCACCTGGGCGAACTGGAACCGTCCCGCAGCGTGGAGATGCAAGCCTTCCTGCAGACCCAGTTCGCCAAATGCGGTGAATCCCCCTTCCGGCTGGAATCGCTGGATGCGCCCGGGTTTCCGTCCGTACTGATCCCGGCCGCCGCCATGAAACAGATCCGCACCCAGTTCTATGCGGAACTGAACGAGGCCGTCAACGCCACCTTCCGGAAGCAGGTCGAAAGTGGCCGCCGCGCGGCGCAGCGGGAGATCGCCCCTGCGGCCCCGCACGGCAACCCGTCCGCCAGGGAACACCTGACGATCATGATCGATCAGCCAAGAGAATGGCGCTTCCCGCTGCAGAACGGTGCCGATAGCGTGGCGCTGCCGCTCACCCGGGCCAACATGCACCAGCTGGGCGCCTGTGTACCGCGCATGCGCGGCAGCGAGGGACGCATTATCTGGCAGTTGCCCTTCATGATCTTCGACCGCGACCTGCCGCTGTACCGTGACACGCTGCGACAACTGCACAACGCGGGCTTCCGCCATTTCGAAATCGCCAACATCTCACACCTGCAGCTGCTGAAGAAGCTGGACGGGGTGCATATATCCGCCTGGTACCGCTGTTTCTCGCTCAACAGCCAGGCCATCCTGGCCTGGCATGAACTGGGCGTTGAAACCGTCACCCTCTATCCGGAAGACGACAACGTCAATCTTGGCCAATTGCTGCAGAGCCACCTGCCAGCGCGTTGCCGGGTGATTGCCTACGGCCCACTGCCAGTCATGACCACCAAGATCAAAATGAAAGAGGTGCACAGCAACACGCCGCTGCTTTCCGACCGGGGCGAATCGTACCATGTGATTTCCCGGGACGGGCTGCAGACCATTTACGCCGGCCAGCCATTCTCCCTGACCCAGCGGCACGCCGAACTGCGGCAGAAGGGGTGCGGCATGTTTCTGCTCGATCTGACCCAGACCCCGCGAGAGGGGTGGATGGATGTGATTGCCGCCTTCAAGTCCGGGCGTTCGATTGAAGGCACCACCGAGTTCAACTATCCGATGGAACTGGTGTAACCGGGGACTGGATACTCGGGATCCGGGGAGGATTGCATTGTGAGACACCTTTTTGCCATATTGATTACCGTGACCTGCCTGCTGACAGGCACCGCCGCCGCAGCGCAAACAGTAGTCGGCATGGTGCGCGCGGTCTATGACGGCGATACGATCCTGCTGGCTACCCAGCGGCAGAGCAGACTCAAGATCCGGCTTTACGGTGTTGATGCCCCGGAGACAGGAAAGGGCGGACAGCCGGGGCAGCGCTTTGCCGGGGTCGCCAGGCGCACCCTGATGTACAAGCTCATGGGCCGTCAGGTTTCTGCAGAGATCAGGGAGACGGACCAATACAACCGTGCCGTGGCGGTCATCCGCTACCAGGGGCGGGACATCAACGCCGAGATGATCGCGGAAGGCATGGCCTGGGCCTACCGCAGATATCTGCAGGCCCCTTACGCCTCGGAATATCTGGCCGCTGAGAACACCGCCCGCAACCGGCGGCAGGGGCTGTGGCGCGATCCCAAACCGGTACCCCCCTGGGAGTTCCGGCTGGGGGGCCGCAAGGGGCGTGGCCGGCGCTGACTTGCGCAGCCACAGCAAGAATCAGCCCTGAAAAGATTGTTCACCTCGGAGGACACGGAGAAAACACAACAAGTGCTGCAGGATTTTCAATATGCACATGCCTGGTGAAATCATGGGTCTTTCAACCCGTTGTATTTTTATCGAGAACTCTCTGTACTCAGTGGTGAGATACATTTCCGCATTATCAGCGAGGTAGAATCATGGACCAGCACGATACACTTTTCAGCGCCAACCCGGTGCTAAAAACCATTCTGGAGCGCCGCAGCATCCGCTCCTTCAGCGAAGAACCGGTCAGCGATGACCAGCTCCACCTGCTGCTCCAGGCCGCCAATCAGGCGCCTTCAGCCCACAATCAACAGTCCTGGCGCTTTGTCGTCTTGCGCGGCGAGCGCAAGCAGGGACTGGCCCACCTGGTCTCGGAATCGGCGCATCGTTTTCCCAAACCGGTTCAGGCGCTGTTGCGCATGTCGGCCCGCTGCATCGCCAGCGCACCGGTGGTGGTCGCCGTGGCCAACTCCGCTGAACTGATCAGCCATGGGCCGGAGATGTTCCGCTCCGACGGCGCCTTTGTGGCTGATTTCTTCCGCACCATGGAGATACAGAGTTCATCGGCGGCGGTGCAGAACATGCTGCTGGCCGCCACCTCCATCGGACTGGCCACGGTCTGGCTTGGCATCATGTTTCTGATGAAGGATGAGGTGCTGGAGTACCTGGGCCTGCCGGGCGGGGAATTCATGGCCGTTGTGCCGATAGGCCACGCAGCCCGCTCACAGAATGGACCGCCCAAGAAACAGGACCTGACCCAAAAGGTGATCTTTCTGGAATAATCCGAACCGATTGCATATTCCACTTCACTTATCGTGGTTCGTAATAGTATAGTCGCTGACTATCAGGGCTCTCTAATCCCGCGGATAGAGGTGTACGGCCGTGACTGACCTTCTTATCCATTTCCTGCTTGCCGCTTTAATGCCTCCGCTGCTGTTCGGTGTAATCAACCGGACCAAGGCGTTGTTTGCCGGCCGCTGCGGCGCACCGCTGCTGCAACCCTACTACGACATCTTCCGGCTGCTCAAAAAGGGCAGCGTGTTCAGCAACACCACAACCTGGGTCTTCCGGGCCGGCCCGCTGGTGACGCTGGCCGCCACCATGACCGCCGCGCTGCTGATGCCGCTCGGCAACCACCCCGCACCGATCGCCTTCAACGGCGATATGGTCCTGTTTGCCTACCTGCTGGCCCTGGGCCGTTTTTTCACCACTATCGCCGCCATGGATACCGGCTCCAGCTTCGAGGGGATGGGCAGTGTGCGCGAGGTGACCTTCTCCTGCCTGGCCGAACCGGTGGTGTTTATCACCCTGCTGGTGCTATCACGCCTCTCCGGTTCACTCTCACTGACCGGCATCCTGACCTATTCCTCTGCCAGGCTCTGGTTTGACTCCGGTGCGGCGCTAATCATGCTGACCGCCGGCATGTTCCTGGTGTTGCTGGTCGAGAATTGCCGCATCCCCTTTGACGACCCCAACACCCACCTGGAACTGACCATGGTGCATGAAGTCATGGTACTGGATCATAGCGGCCCGGCCCTGGGCATGATCAGCTACGGCGCCAGCCTGAAGTTCTTCATTCTGGGCGCCTTTTTCCTGCATGTTGTGCTGCCGCTGCGCATCACCAATCCACTGCTGGACTGGCTGTTCTTCATTGCTTCCATGCTGGCGCTGGCCGTGGCCGTCGGCATCGTCGAGTCCTGTCTGGCCCGTTTCCGCATGACCCGCATCCCGCAGATGCTGCTGTCCGCCTGTGTACTGTCGGCCTTTGCCATGATCCTGATCCTGAGGTGACCCGTGAGTTCCGCCACTGAACAGCTGCTGGCCGTTGTGCTGCTGATAAACATACTGATCCTGGGCATACGCCGAACTGACATGGCCATCCGCGCCATCTCCCTGCAGGGCGTGATCCTTGGTCTGCTGCCGCTTCTGGGCCACAACTTCCAAATGCACATGCTGATGATCACCGTGCTGGTATTGCTGGCCAAAGGGATCTTCATCCCCTGGCTGCTACTGGGCGCTATGAAAAAGGTGGATTTTGGCGAGGAGGTGGATCCGCTGTTCGGCTACAACGGCAACATCATCCTCGGCGCCCTGGCCACGATCTTCTCCTTTGCCATTGCCAAACGGCTGCCCATGGCTCCCAGCCACCAGGAGCTTTTGATCGTGCCGGTCGCCCTGGCCACCATGCTGGCCGGTGCCATCGCCCTGGCCACCAGGCGCAAGGCCATCAATCAGGTCATTGGCTACCTGCTGCTGGAGAACGGCATCTTCATCTTCGGCCTGCTGCTGTCCGAATCCATGCCGCTGATGGTCGAAGCCGGCGCCCTGCTGGACCTGATCGCCGGCATCTTCGTCATGGGCATCATCATCAACCATATCAGCCGTGAATTCTCTTCCATCGACACCAGCCGCATGACCTCGCTCAAGGAGGTGGAATGATGTGGCTGCCCTGCCTGCTGATCGCACTGCCGCTGACCGGCGCCCTTTGTGCCTGGCTGGTGCGTTCCAACAACGCCCGGCCGCAGGTGCTGGTAGCCGCCGGCTGCCTGCACCTGCCACTGTCGCTGGCTGCTGTTTTTTGGCCGCGCCATGACACCTGGGGCGCATGGCTGTACCTGGACGCCATCGGCAAGGTCTTTCTGTTGGAGATCTCGCTTCTGTACACCGCCTGCGCCTGCTACGCCGTCGGTTACCTGCGTTCGCGCAGCGAGCGTGACAATCGGGTGCTCTGCATGGGCATGCTGGTCTGTTTGGCCGCCATGACACTCACGGCGGCCTCCCGTCACCTGGGACTGCTCTGGCTGGCAATCGCCGCCAGTACGCTGACCATGGCGCCGCTGGTCTATTTCAATCGCAACGCGCGTTCAATCGAGGCCACCTGGAAATTCATGATGATCGGCTCGGTCGGCATTGCCCTGGCGCTTCTGGGCGTGTTTTTCCTGGCCTACTCCACCATGGTTGCCGGGCTTGAACCAACGCTGCAGCTTGAACAACTCATCCAGCAGGCCCACCTGCTGCCCACATCCTGGCTGAAGGCCGCCTATGTGCTGTTGCTGGTCGGCTTCGGCACCAAGATGGGACTGGTGCCGATGCACACCTGGAAGCCGGACGCCTATGGTGAAGCGCCTGGCCTGGTCGGCGCCATGCTGGCCGGCGGCTTGGCCAACTGCGGCTTCATCGGCCTGATCCGCATCCACCAGATCACTGCCGCCACAACGCTGGCCAGCTCCTGCAGCAACATGCTGATTGGCATCGGCTTGTTTTCCATTGCCGTGGCCACCATCTTCCTTGTGCGCCAGACCGATTTCAAACGCATGCTGGCCTATTCCAGCGTCGAGCACATGGGGCTGTTTGCCCTGGCGCTGGGACTGGGGGGCAAGGCGCTGTACGGCATCATGCTGCATGTGATCGGCAACGGTCTTGGCAAGGGGATGATGTTCATGGTTGCAGGCAACATCAACCGTGCCTTCGGCTCCAAAAGCCGGGAAGTGGCTCGTGGTGCTCTGGTGCGCATGCCCTGGAGCGGCGCGCTGTTTCTGGCTGGCTTTTTCGCCGTCACCGGATCGCCCCCCTTTGTCACATTTGCCAGCGAATTCTCATTTTTCTCCGCGTCTTTCAGCCGTGGCGGACTGGTGCTCACACTGCTGCTGGGGCTATTGATGTCGATCGCCTTTCTGGGGATGGCCCAGACCGTGCTGCCGGTGGTCTTCGGCAACCCGCCCGCCACACGCGAGCGCACAAAATACCACGATAGCGCCATCCTGATCGTTCCGCCGCTGGCCCTGCTGCTGATCGGGGCTTTGGCCGGCCTCTGGTTGCCTGAGCCGCTGCACAGCCTCTTTATTGCAGCCGCCACCCTGCTGGAGGTAAAACCATGATCGAAAACGAGCTGACCACATTGCGCAACGGCGCCGCGCTGCCGCTGGCAGAACTGTCCGAGATGCCGCTCAGTGATTTCCTGCAGGGGATCATCGATCTGACCGGGCGTCAATGGCGGATTGCCAGCTACTTCGGCGCCATGGAGGAGGAGGGTGTTTCACTGTGGTGCGTATTGGCCGGCACGGACAAGCGTCTGACCGTCATGCGTTCCTGGGTGGAACATGTTCTGCCGAGCATTGTTTTGACCTGTCCCGAGGCCCATCTCTTCGAACGTGAGATCGCCGAGCAGTGCGGATTGGCGCTGGATGGCCATCCCTGGCTGAAGCCGGTTCGTTACCAGCGGGGCATGCAGGAAACAGATGCCCGTGGAAACCTCGCACCTGCTCTGCCCGGCAGCGGTGCATTTTACCGGGTGGAAGGCGAAGAGGTGCACGAGGTGGCCGTCGGCCCGGTGCATGCCGGTATCATCGAGCCAGGGCACTTCCGTTTTCAGTGCCATGGGGAAAAGGTCTATCATCTGGAGATTGCGCTCGGCTACCAGCATCGCGGCATTGAGCGTGCATTGGCAAAAGGCCCGCATCCGGCATCCCTGTATCAGATGGAGACAGTGGCCGGCGACACGACCATCGGCCATGCCAGCGCCTATGCCATGGTAAACGAGGCGCTGGGGGACATCCAGGCCTCCACCGCAGCCGAAGCGGTACGGGCGCTGGCGCTGGAGCTGGAGCGGCTGGCCAACCACTGCGGCGATATGGGCGCGCTGGCCGGAGATGTGGGCTTCCTGCCAACCATGTCCTTCTGTGGCCGGCTGAGGGGAGATTTTCTCAACATGACTGCCCTGCTCTGCGGCAGCCGCTTCGGGCGGGGTCTGATCCGGCCCGGCGGCACGCTGTTCGGCTGCAGCCCCCAACAGTCCCGTGAACTTATCAGGCGCCTGCATGCCATCCGGCTGGACTATGGTGATGCGGTACGCATACTGTTCGATGCCGATCTGGTGATGACCCGGTTCGACAAGACCGGTATTGTCAGCCGCGAAGACGCCCTTGCAGCGGGTCTGGTCGGACCGGCGGCACGGGCCTGCGGGATCGCCCGGGATGTGCGCAGTGACCACCCCTTCGGGCTTTATCGCGCCTGCGGACTGCCGATGCAAACCGCCGCCAGCGGGGATGTGCTCGCCCGGGCCCAGATGCGCTGGAAGGAATCGGTTGCAGCAATGGATTATGTACATGAACGGCTGGATTACATGCCGGAGGGGGACACCATGCGGGCCTGTCCGCCAGCCAGACCGGAGATGCTGGCGGTGGCGCTGGTCGAGGGATGGCGCGGAGAGATCTGCCATACGGCCATCACAGATAGGGCGGGACGTTTTCTGCGCTACAAGATCGTCGACCCCTCCTTCCACAACTGGACCGGCCTGGCCCTGGCCCTGCGCAATGAACAGATCTCTGACTTCCCGCTCTGCAACAAGAGCTTCAACCTGTCCTACTGCGGCTTTGACCTGTAATCAAGCATTCAGCCGGGCGACTGCCAGCGGCAGGGTCACGCAGACACATGTGCCGCCCGAAGCGGGCGTTTCAAAGCGGATACTGCCGCCATGATTATTCACTACCAGGGCGTAGGCCACTGACAGCCCCATGCCGCTGCCGCTGCCAACCTCCCTGGTGGTGAAAAACGGGTCAAAAATGTGGTCACCAATCCCCGGACGGATGCCGTCCCCGTTGTCTTCAATCTCGATCAGGATATTTCGCTCGATTTGCCTGGCGCGGCAGGACACCCTGGCATGCTTTGCCCGTTTGCCTTCCCGCGCCGCCTGCACACCGTTTTTGATCAGGTTGGCCAGGGCCCGGACAATCTCCGCGCTGTTCACCGACAGCAGCGGCAAATCCTGCTCATACTCCCGAATCATGCTGATCGCCTCACCATGATCAATCAATCCATCCCGCCTGACCTGTTCAATGGCACTATCGATCAACTCATCCACCGCCGCCGGCGACCGCTGTGCACCACTGCTGCAAAAGGCCAGCAGGTTGCCCACGATGCCGGAGGCCTGGGCCCCGGACCTGGCAATATAGTCCAGCATCTCGTTAATGCCCCGTTGATCCATATACGCCTGCAGCCGTTCCAGCTCCAGACCCACCTCAGCGGCGGCCTTGCGGTTGGCGCCCAACTCGGGGGAGAAACGGCGCTGGATGTTCTGCGTGTTCTGCAGGATCGATCCGATCGGATTGTTCAGCTCGTGGGCCATACCCTCTGCCAGCCGACCGACCGTAAGCATCTTCTCCGACTCCAGCCGCACCTGTTCCAGCTGTCGCCGTTCCGTGATATCCAGTACAGACCCGATGATACCCGCATTGCTGCCTGACCCGTCCTGGAAGCAACTCTTGATGATCTGCACATCCCTGACCGCACCGTCAGCCGTTGTCATGCGCGTTTCAACCGAATAGCGTGTCCCGAGCGGAGAACCGGCCAGTTCCCGGTCCACCCGCGCCTGTTCTCGAGAAAAGTCGCTGTCATGCAGAACATTGTGCACCTTCCGGCCGATGATCTCTGCTTTGGCAGCTCCAACCAGTTTTTCAAAAGCGCTGTTACAGCCCAGAAACCCGCCCTGATTGTCCTTGTAAAACACCGGCACCGGCATGGTGTCCATCAGGGTCTGCAGAAACATCAACTCCCTTTTGGCCTGCAGCGCCGCCTGACGCCCCTGTCGGTACAAGGCCAGATATAGCGCCGCGCATACGCCACCCACACAGAGCAAAAGCCCCACAGCGCCAAGGCTGAGCCGATTGAAGTGGGCCAGATAAACATCCCGCCTGACGCCGCTGTAGAGTGCGCCGATCACCGCGCCAGTAGCATCCCGCAGCGGCTCGTAGCGGGTAAAATAGCGCTCGCCGAGGATATCGGCTTCATCGTAAAAGCTCTCACCGCGACCAAAAACCGCGTCATAAGCAGGGCCGATCAGGCGGGTGCCGGTAATGCGATTGCCATCCGCCCCCCGCACGTTGGTGGCGACGCGCTGATCCCCCATGAAGATCGTGTAGGTGCCGCCGAAGATACCGGCCAGCCTGTCCGGGATCTGGTTGCTGCCATTGAGCAGATAACGGCCCGCATACAGCTGCCCGTTCTGGATCACATAACCCTGGCCCTGGGCAGCCAGCGTATCCTGAAACACCTGCATGCGCTGGGACAAGGCGGTTTTAGCCTGATCCAGCGCCTCGCTGTGGATTGTCGCCAGCACCACCAGCGCCGACACCGCAACGGTCAGCAACAGTATCAGCAGCGCATAATGCGTATATGTCCTGACCGCCTTGAACGATTGCATGGCATACCTTTGCTGCCTGTGCCGATCCAGGAACACGGTTTGATATGATCAGGGGTCTGCTTGCGAAATGCCGTCTTGCTCTGTAGTCCCCCCCTCTTGCAGGGGGGAGAGACGGCAGAAGAGCAAGATCAGGGGATGATGTGATCCAGATCCAGCAGGATCAGCAGCCGCTCGCTGCGATTGACCACCCCGGTGATGTACTCCTGCTCCACACCACCCGAGGCCATGGCCGATGGCGGTGGCTGCACCTCGCTGCTGGAGATGCGGATCACCTCCGATACGGAATCAACGATAAAACCGGTCAGTTCGCCGTTGATATCCATGACCATCACACGGGTATGACTGTCGTTCTCCGTATCCATCAGACTGAATTTTTTGCGCAGCGAGATGACGGGGATGACCTTGCCGCGCAGATTGATGATGCCTTCCGCATAGTGCGGCGTGTTGGGCATGTGCGTGATCTCCGGCATGCGGATGATCTCCCGCACCTTGAGTACCTCAACCGCGTACTCCTCGTTATCCAGGCTGAAGCTGACCAGCTGGATCAGCTCGCTGCCCGCCTTTTCAGATCCTATCGGTACCAGTGCCTTGGACATGGCTGCCTCCCTTGTGTTCTTATTCGGCCCGATTATACCAGTCGGAACCTTCTGACCAGATTCTGCAGGTCTTCCGCCTGCTTGGCCAGCTGTGCCGCTGCATCGGCGGTTTCATCCGCACCCTTGGCGGTCTGGTGCACCACGTCCGTAATCTGGTGGACGTTGGCGGTCACTTCATTGGTTGTGGCGGTCTGCTCTTCGGATGCGGTCGCAATCTGGCTGACCTGGATGGAAACCTCTCCGATCCTTTCCAGAATCTCATCCAGCGCCTGCCCGGATTTCTGGGACGAGGCCGCACCCTTTTCCACCTCAATGACGCCCTCTTCCATAGCCTTGACCGCCACCTTGGTCTCATTCTGGATGGCCTTGATCATAGTGCCGATCTCCTTGGTGGCCTTGGTGGTACGTTCGGCCAGCGCCCGGACCTCGTCGGCAACCACGGCAAAACCGCGTCCCTGTTCACCGGCACGGGCCGCCTCGATGGCCGCGTTCAGCGCCAGCAGGTTGGTCTGGTCAGCGATGTCCTCGATTGTGCCGACGATATCGCCGATCTGTTCAGAACGGGCGCCCAGCGCCTCGATGGTGGTCGAAGTCTGGCGCACCTTTTCGGCGATGATGTTCATGCCGGTGATGGTCTCCTGCACCACAGTGGCGCCGGCGTGGGCAGAATTGGCTGACTGCTGTGAGGCATCGGCCGCCATGGTGCAGTTGCGGGCGATGTCGCTGGAGGTTGCCGCCATCTCTTCACTGGCTGTGGCCACCGTACTGGTCTGGGCCGCCACCTCTTCCGCGCCGGTGGCGATCTGCTGGGCCGTTGACTGGAGCTGGTTGGAGGCCGAGGCGATGCCGGTGGAGATATCCACCGTGCTGGTGATCATATCCCTCAGGCTGTGCACCATGGTCTGCATGGCCTCCATCAACTGGCCGGTTTCATCCTTGCTGTCCACCTTCACATCCACGGTCAGATCGCCATCGGCCAGTCGTTTGGCCACATCCACACCTGTCGCCAGGGGCACGGTCACGCCACGGGAGATGAAGACACCCAGGGCAATTGCCAGCAGCACACCGGCCACGGCAAAGCCGGTCATCATCCATATGGCGCCGCTGATGATCGACTTGTTCTTCAGCGCTGTTTCATTGGCCACCCGGATCTTGATATCAACCGTTTTGTTGATGGTATTGTCAAAGGCTACACCGAGCCGGGCCAGTTCGCCGCCAGCCATGATCGCCTGCACCTCGTCTTCCCGTCCGGCCAAAGCGCTTTTTATCATTTTGTTGAGAATATTGTAGTAGTTGTTTTTTTCGTTTTCGAACGCTGCAAACAGCTTGCGGCCCTCATCGGTCAGGATGGTGGCCTTGTACTTGTCGGCTTCCTTGTTGATCACATCCTGCAGTCCTTTGATGACATCGGCATATCTGGCCTTGTCCGTAATGGCTGTTGAACGCAGCAAATAGAGCGCATTCACACGGATAAGCTGGAAGCTGGTGGAGATGTGCAAGAGCTGTGCGGTGGGCACGGTGATCTTTTCGTAAAGCATGGTGTCCGCCTCACCGATGGTTCTGATCTTGCTGATGCCGATCATGCCGATGACGCCGGCAATCAGTGCGACCGCAACAAATCCCCCGATCAATTTCTTGCCGATACTCATGTGTTTGAACATAGTGTCCTCCTTTGACCTGCGTTTATGAGCCAAGCTGACCGCAATCTTATAGTGCTGTCTTTGACTTGAACGTTACACAAGCCGTGCCAAAGAAGATTATCGAAATTTTGCATGTGATATTGATGAGTTATGGAGAAGTTTTTGTGCGAAAGGGCTGTCAACTTTGTTGCTACAATACAGGGTGCCAACAATTTGCATCATGATCTCGGCAGGTTAGGAGGTGCAACGCAGTTGCATGGCAACAACGTTGACAGGCACAGGCAGGTGACTACTTTGCATCCTGAAATATTTTTTCGCGATGCAGGATCTTGTTCAGGCCCTGGCGGGTAATCCCCAGATAACGGGCCGCCACACCCTGATTGCCGCCGGCCCGTTCCAGGGCCTTTTTGATCAAGGCCTGTTCGGCCTCCTTCAGGGTCGGCAGGCGTTCTTCACCATCATCAAGGCCAGGGGCAGGTCCGGCTGATGGTTGTGGCGGGCAGATGCCGGCCTTGCCCAGCTTGGCCAGGAAGGTCTCCTTGGACAGCATGCCCCGGCCGTTCTGGGCAACGGCGTCAAAGACCATGGATTTCAGTTCGCGGATATTACCCGGGAAGGGATAGGTTTCCAGATAGCGGGCCAGCTCCACCGGGACAGACGGAACCGGCCGGCCCAGTTCGCGGGCCGCCTCGCTGACAAAGGACTCCAGCAGCAGGCCGATATCGCCGCTCCGTTCCCGCAGGGGCGGGATGTGCACATGGTGGGCGCACAGGCGGTAATAGATATCCTGCCTGAATGAGCCCGCCGCAACCATGGCAGGCAGGTCCCGGTTGGTGGCGGCCACAATCCTGCAATTGGTGTTCTGGGCCATATCAGAGCCGAGCGGAAAATACTCCCGCTCCTGGATCAGCCGCAGCAGTTTGGTCTGGGAGGCGCTGCTTAAGTCGCCGATTTCATCCAGAAACAGGGTGCCCTGTTCCGCCTGAACGATCATCCCTTCGCGATAGCGTTCAGCGCCGGTAAAGGCGCCCCGCAGATGGCCGAACAGCGTATCGGAAAACACCGTGTCATCCACCCCGCCCGCATTCACCGCCACGAAACGCCCCTTGCGCCGGCTGAGCACATGCACGGCCCGGGCAATCAGCTCCTTGCCGGTGCCGGTTTCACCTGTCACCAGCACCGGCTGGGTGCTGGGTGCCACCGCCTCCAGATAGTGAAAGATGCGCCGCATCCTGCCATCATGGGTGATAATAGCGCTGAAGGCCGACTCGTTTTCCAGGGCCGTGTCCAGCATGCAGGCACGCAGGGCAGAGACCTCCTGACGCAGTTCCACCGTCTCCAGGGCGCGCCGCACAACCACATCCAGCTCTGCCAGGTCCATGACAGGCTTGGTGATATAATCCCAGGCGCCCAGTTTGACTGCCTGGACGGCATCATTCACCACCCCGGTGCCGGAGACGACGACAATCGGCACCTCCGGTCGCATTTGATGGGCCTGGCGCAGGAATTCGAATCCGTCCATGAACGGCATGCGCAGGTCGGTAAAGACAATCTGCGGTTCCGCGCTGGCAAACAGCTCCAGACCGGCCTTGCCGTCACCTGCCTCCAGCACCTGATAACCCTGGTCCTCGAAATAGAAGGCCAGGCTCTTGCGGATGGCCCTCTCATCGTCAATGACCAGAATCTTTACTGTTGCCGTATTTGTATCCACGCTTTCCACTGACCGCTCCTGTCAGGCAGATCTGCCTGTCTGGTCAAGTATAGCCTAAAAAATGTATTTGGCCACAAAGCACACCGAGTTATCAGAACAAAAACGGCGAGTTAGACCCGCCTAACAAACAATGGCCGTGTTTCGCCGACAGGTGTAAGCAAACAGGATATACCGGTCAGGACGCAAAAAACCCGCGGGGATGTTCCCAGCGGGTTTAAATGCAGCTATTATATCTGTTCAGCCTAGTTGGGGTATACGGAAACCTTCTTGCGATCGCGGCCCATGCGCTCAAACTGGACGATACCGTCGATCAGCGCAAACAGTGTGTAATCCCTGCCGCAACCCACGTTGTTACCGGGGTGGATCTGTGTGCCATGCTGACGATAGATGATATTGCCGGCCTTGACGTTTTCACCGCCAAACTTCTTGCAGCCAAGCCTCTGACCATCCGAATCCCTGCCGTTTCTGGAACTGCCTACGCCTTTTTTATGTGCCATTTCCCTTGCTCCTCGGAAAGAATTTGATTATGCGCTGATCTTCTCAATCTTGAGAACTGTCTTGTACTGACGGTGACCGCGCAGTTTGCGGGTACCCTTGCGACGCTTTGATTTGAAAACGAGGATCTTCTTGTCCCTGGCCTGGGTCGCGATCCGGGCAGTCACCTTTGCGCCGGCAACTGTCGGTGCACCCACCACAGTCTTCTCGCCGCCGATCATCAGCACTTCGCCGAACTCGATGCTGTCGCCCACTTCGCCGTCAAGCTTTTCAACCCTGAGGAACTCGCCCTCGCTGACCTTATATTGTTTGCCACCGGTCTTGATAACTGCGTACATAAGCATCTCCATATCCATCATTTTTAAAAGAGTTATGGACTATAAACAAGTCAGGCATTCATGTCAATGTTTTTTATCGTTTTTATATATGAGCCTCTTGCAAAAACTCGTAAAATGTCATTCCGGCAGTTTTCTAGCCGGAATCCAGCTTTTAAGTTTTTCAAAAGAATGGATCCCCGACAAAACCACTCGGGGATGACAATCTTTTTGCAAGAGGCTCATATGGCTGCAGTTAATTGACGCCTACCGCCGCCGCCCCGCATAAATACCGCACAGCAGAGCTCCAACCCAGTCGGCAATCGCCACCCGGTCATGGATCAACTCCGGCCGGGGAAAGATGCCCCCCTCCAGACCTGCCCCGGCCAGGGCATCGCCATGGTGTTTGACCAGAAAGCGGTTGAAGATATGCAGATCACTGATCAGCGACTCATGGGCGCGGGTGCGGGAACTGTCCAGTTCCTCGGTCAGCGCCTTGAGCTCCTCCCCCTCCAGCTGCAGCCGTCCCGTCGCCAGCCGGTGTTCCATCAGCACCACCCGGCTGAAATACCTGTCTGCGCTCTCAATCAGCTCATCAAGCAGCCGCAATGCCGTCCGGTCATCACGAATCACACCCAGCACCGCCCTGTAACGTTCCATAGCACTCTCCTTTATCTGTCCCGTAGAAGCGTGTAAGGCGCCACCCTTTCCGCTTACTGCTCCCCACTCTCGTCCACTTCCGCCTCAGCAGCGCCGCCGACCAGCAGCACGGCCTCCTGCTCAGGCGCCCCGTTCTCGGCCTCGGCTTCAGCCTGGGCATGGATCAGCCTGTACTCCGCATCCACCGTCGGGCCAATGCGTTCATTCGGATCAGGTGGCAAAAATACCCGCTTCTCCGGCGCCTTTTTGCCGTCCCTTCCGTCCGGCTCGTCGGACACCAGCGCCTCAACCCCCTTGGCAGCTAAACAGACCAGGGTCGCTCCTCCCACGATGATCGCCCCGCCCGGCCCGGCTGACGCCGCACCCATGCTGGACGGTCCAGGGCAGAAATGGCGCGCTGAACAGCCGCTAACAAGGGCTGATAACAACAAAATGGCAACGGCCTTTTTCATGCTTGTTTCCTTTCCATATTTCTTCAGCCAGACAGTTTGAGCTTCCTGCAAAAGCGTCATTCCGGCAGGTTTCTGGCCGGAATCCAGCTTTTAACCTATTGAAGAGAATGGATCCCCGATAAAACCATTCGGGGATGACAATCTTTTTGCAAGGTCCTCAGTTTGTCTATCCTTACCGGCAATATCAATCACCCACACCATCAAGCCCGCACTTTAGCATACAAAACGTCATACCACAAAAACTCAGCAAACATGAATAACCGGACATCCGCAATCCCTGAAGCAACACGTCAAGGAACGCTGGCACCCTGCAGAATGATCGGCGCCAGGACCGGCAGAAAGATCGGCATGAAATGCGTTTCACAAAATTACATTTAAAATATTCTCAAGCTATGTTAAATGTTTATCAATATCATATGTTGGTATGGAGATCGGCAAAATGTACAACAATCCAGCTCAGATGGAACCTCAGTTCCCACCAGGAACCCCGGATCTTGAAGACATGGCCCGCGAGGTAGTCAGCCGGTCGGCAGCCCTCGGAGGGCAGCTTCATCCGGTCGCATACCAGGCGGTCATCGAACTGCTGCGTCTTATCAACAGCTATTACTCAAACCTCATAGAGGGACACAGCACCCACCCCATAGATATTGAGCGAGCCATGCACAAGGACTACTCTGCCGACCCGGTCAAGCGCGATCTGCAGATGGAGAGTCTGGCGCATATCAATTGCCAGAAACAGATAGAGGTTCGTCTGCTGGCGGAGCCGGGGCTGAATACCGCCAGCGAAGATTTCATCAAGTGGCTGCATCGTATCCTCTATGACCAGCTCCCGGGTGAGTTGCGCCAGGTCAAGGATGACAGAACAGGTGAAGTGCTGAAAGTTGTGCCGGGCCAGCCACGTCAGCGCGAAGTTGAAGTCGGGTTTCACGTCGGACCAGCAGCGTCAAGCATTACAAAGTTTCTGAAGCGATTCACCGAGGCCTACTCGCCTGATATGCACCATGGTATTGCACCGCTGATTGCAACAGCCGCATCCCACCACCGTTTGATGTGGATTCACCCGTTCCTTGACGGCAATGGCCGTGTGACAAGACTTTATACAGACGCCTGCTTTCAGCGTTTACCATTGCCCGGCTACGGTTTATGGAATGTCAGCCGTGGGCTTGCGCGACGCCGGGACGAGTACATGGCTGCCCTGAGTTGGGCCGACGCCCCACGGCGCAATGATTATGACGGACGCGGCAATCTCAGCAACGAAGGTCTGCTGAGATTCTGCCGGTTTTTTCTCGAGACATGCCTTGACCAAATCAGCTTCATGCATGGCCTGCTCAAACTGGACGGCCTGTTGGAGCGTATTCAGGGTTATGTCCACATGCGCCACGCGAAGCTGATTCCGGCGCCGAAGGCAGAACTGCCGATACTCAAGCTGGAAGCGGCCTTTATGCTTCAGGAGGCATTGCTGCGCGGTCAGGTGTCACGCGGCGATATCATTCGCTATTCCGGTATGGGCGAGCGCAGCGGCCGCCAGTTATTGGGACAACTGCTTGCCGAGGGCTTGTTGGTATCCGATTCCCCCAAAGGGGCTGTCAGGCTGAGTTTTCCGACACATGTGGCAAGCTACCTGTTTCCGGAATTGTACCCGGCACAGTTTGTCTAGCCCCGACAACTTTTCTGTTG
>DAONZY010000002.1:0-45370 GCA_035407085.1 Deltaproteobacteria bacterium
TCCGGATATTCGGGCAGGGAGAAGTGGCCAACCGGTTTGAACCTGACCACGCCGGGGATGTTGATGCCCTCCTGCCCGCCCGAGGTGATGACGGTCAATTCGGCGTCCTGTTCACGGGCCGTCTTAATCAGTCTGTTGATGGTGATGGCTACGCCGTTGATCTCATCCAGGGTGTCGGTGAACAGGGCGATCTTCTCCCGTTCTTCCGGTCGTGCGTTTTCAGGCAGCAGACGGGAAACCTCACGGATCAGCTCCTTGCCCTTGTGCTGGTGGTGGAAAGCCAGATAGTAGGGGGCGATCAGGGAGTGGATCAGCCCGATCGTGCCGGCAGTATTGAGATAATCGAAAAAACCGGCAGTGAGCGGCAATGCCATCAGGCGGTTGGTGTAGTGGAACAGCAGGCTGTTGGCCAGACGGCTGGTGACGGCAAAAATTTTGGTGTTCTGGCCGGCATCGCTGATACTGGCCAGAAAGTCGCTGTCATTCAAGAGCAGCCGGGCTTCACGATCCAGCAGGGCCTCAAAGCTCAAGTCGCTGGTCTTGCCGGATGGCGGCAGATTTTTGAGCACGAACAGCCGAAGCTTTTCCACCAGGGATGCCTTGCTGTCGCCCAGGTCAAAAAACCTGTTCAGCAGGGCATTTACAAAGGGCGCATTCAGCCGCTTTTTGCCACTGAAGCGTTCCTTGTAAAAGCTGTAGCTGATGCCGTACAGGCTGTGGGCCATGGTCAACGGACCACCGTCCAGACCCTCGTCCAGGCAATGACCGTATTTAATGGCGTTGATGAATGATCTGATGCTGCCGTCTCCTGCGGCAGATGTGTATGCCCGGGCAATGAACAGCCCGCCGTGGTCATCCGAACCGGCCACCATGGCCTTGATCCAGGGGGTGAGACCGTATGGCTGCTGATTGTGTCTGTTGGCCAGACGGTTGATCAATGGTTCGTCCAGGCTGGATACAAGCTGTCTGGTGAAGCTGTTGAAACGGTTGGCCCGGCAGCCGTTTTTTACCTCGATGGCGGTGAACAGCAGCAGGGATTTTTCGATGATGTCCAGTGTCAGTTTATCGTTCTGTGCATATAGCGGATGGGCCAGAAAATGGGCGATGCCGGAGCTGTGCAGATAGGGCACCAGCTCATGGATGTTGCGGCGCAGCTCATTGATATCGCGGAACTGGGACTCGTTAATGTCCAGCACCACCACATGCACCTTGCACCCGTTTTCCGGGAAATAGGCTGTTACCTCGCAGCTGATGAATACTCCAGGCAGGTGGGCGATCTCCAGGGCGCCACTGATCACGTTGTGGTCGCTGATGGTGACGAAGTCCATGCCCCGCTCGCGGGCTGTTTTGTAGATGTGCAGCGGGCTGGTGTAGCTCTCCGGGCAGTTGAATTTGCGCATGGCCCAGTAGGTCGGCTTGTTGGAATGGCTGGAATGTACGTGCAGGTCTGCTCTGTATGTTCTCATGGTGTACATGGATAGCATGCTCATGTTACAGCCCTGTTGAGGTCAGGCAATTATTGTGTAGTTGTTTCAGTTCAAGGCATGCAGCCAGCCTTGTTTTTTGACAGCAACGGCTTTTGAAGTATGATTCTGGTACATGTTGCTTTGCCATTTCTGTCGGGAGTTGCTATGGGACAGTTTCTGGAGCGCGATGAGCGCCGTGTTGTTTTCAAGATTGTTGCCGCGTATACCGCATTCGGCAGCCTGTGGATCCTGCTGTCCGATTCCATTATGGCCTTCCTGGTGCGTGACCCGGACACTCTGACCCGCATTTCCACCTACAAGGGGTTGTTTATATCGTTGCCACCGCAGCGCTGCTGTTTGCCCTGACCGGCCATTATGTGCGCCGCCTGGTGGAAAGCCGGAAACAGATCGAGGACGACGAAAGGGAGCTTTTGTCTCTGATGGAGCTCATGCCGGTGGGGGTTGCCTGGGCGGATGACGGGATTGTCAGATACGTGAACAAAAGTTTTGTGGAACAGTTCGGCTACTCCCTGAAAGATATTCCGAGTGTGAAGGAGTGGTTCCTCAAGGCCTATCCGGATGAAGGGTACCGACACCAACTGGCAATGATCTGGCAGAAGAGTATGGACGAACACCTGAATAGCGGTGTGCCGATTCCGCCATTTGTGGCCAATGTGACCCGCAAGGACGGTACTGACAGCCGCGTGATCGTCAATACCCATATCTCCCGGCAGCGTGTAATGGTGATCTTTACCGATATCACCGAGCAGGAAAAGCGGCAGGAGGAACAGATCAGACAGCAGAAGCTGGAGTCGATCGGTGTGCTGGCCGGCGGCATCGCCCATGATTTCAACAACGTGCTGACCGCCATCATCGGCAATATTTCCTTTGCCGAGCTGTTCATCGAGGAGGGACACAAGGCGCGCATGCCGCTGGATCAGGCCGCCATAGCCTCCAAACGGGCGGCTGAACTGGCGCACCAGCTTTTGACCTTTGCCAGGGGCGGACAGCCGGTGACCAGTTCGGTTGCGCCGCGTCAGCTGATCGAGGAGTCGCTGTCGCTGGTGCTGCATGGCACCAATGTCAAGGGAGAGATCGAGGCAGATGCCGATCTTTATGATATCGAAGCCGATGCGGGACAGATCAGCCAGGTGTGCAACAACCTGATCATCAATGCGGTCCAGGCCATGCCGGGTGGCGGCACTATCCGGATCAGCGCCGCCAATGCCCGTGTTGCGGCCGGGAATATCCAGGGACTGCCGGAGGGCGAATACGTCCGGCTCGTCTTTTCAGATCAGGGGTGCGGCATGCCGGAAGAAATGCTGAAAAGCATCTTTGATCCATATTTCACCACCAAACCGACCGGCAGCGGACTTGGGCTGGCCTCGGTGCAGTCCATCGTTGCCCGTCACGGTGGTCATGTTGCGGTCAGTTCCCGGCCAGGCCGGGGGACCACCTTCGAGATTCTGCTGCCGGCGGCCCGGTTGCCGGAATCAACAGGCAGTGTGAAGCCGGAAGACCAGTTCCAGGCTACATCCGTCGCCAAAACTACTACAACCCTGCTGGTGATGGACGACGAGGAGATGATCAGGAACATGGCTGCCGCCATGCTGGGGTCGCTGGGATACCAGGTGACCACCTGTGCCAGCGGCGAGGAGGCAATAGCGCTCTACAAACAGGCCAGCCAGTCCGGAAAACCATTTGCAGGAGTGATCATGGATCTGACCATCCCGGGGGGCATGGGGGGGCAGGAGGCGGCCCGTATTATCCGGGGGCTTGATTCTCAGGCCTACTTGATTGTATCCAGCGGCTACTGCAATGATCCGGTCATGTCAGACTTTCGCAGTTACGGGTTCAATGCCGCCGTGCGCAAACCATACACTGTCTCGGAACTGACCGGGGTGCTCAAGGTGATTGGGGGATGAGTCGCTGGTGAGAAGGCGGCATAAACGGGTGTGAGAACAGTAAAGGCGACCGGATGGCCGCCTTTACTGTTATTGTGAACCTTGCGGGGTTGGTTTAGCGGTGCTGATCGTGACGCCCGCCATCCGGCCTGCCATGTTGGGGACGCTGCTGGCGTTCCTGGTGCTGGCGCTGCGGCTGGTGCTGCGGTTGCTGAATCTGCTGCCGTTGTGGCCGAACCTGAGGGGTGGGCTGGGCATGCGGCCTTGGCTGCTGACGGTACTGTTCCTCTCGCTGCTGTCTCCGCTGCAGCCTTTGTTTCGGTTGCATCGGCCTGTACTGCTGGACACCCCAGGTGCGCTGCTTTTCCCAATGGCGGTTCTGGTTCCAGCTTTTCCAGTTCTGCTGGAGCTGCTGGTGTGGTACCCGCTGATAGTCCCAGCGGTGTCCGCGCCATTTGCGCGCCCGGTAATAATCGTGCCAGCGCGGGTCGATGTCGTGGTAGAAGGTGGGCACACTGCTGTAGTAGACCCAGCCACGGCTGTAGTAGCGTGAACGGTACCAGTAGCCGTTCCACAGACGCCACCAGAAACCGTTGTGGAAATAGATCTCCCCGTCGATGTCCGGCACGAAGTAGACGCCGATGGTGTCCGGCATGACGATTACCGCGGGCGGGCCGCTGAATACAATTGCCGGCGGCAGGGGCACGCCGATGCCGACGCTGATATTCACATCCGCAGTGGCCGGCACTGCGGCGCAGGAGATGGCGGTTGCAAATATCAGGCTGCTGACCAGTTTTTTCATAATGAGACCTCCTTTGAAAAAATTAATTCAAGCTTATGGCATCCGGTTTCTGATTGCAAGTGATTATGTTTATTAGCTGCCAGTTGCAGGATGGCTATGCATGATTGCAGTTAAGCGCTGATCAGGATCATGGCCGGGTGTCTTATTGTCCAGGAACGACAGTGTCTGTGCGGTCGTCAGCCGTCAGACGATAATCCGGGCAAAATTTGCCATGCTGTAAATTTTTGCCGGACTGTAGCCCCAGAAGTCACCGTCTATCTGTATCGGTTTTATGCCCCTGATCTCGATACCGTTCGCCGGGATGCGGATCAACTCCCGGCTGGTGCCAGTTCGTCCGGCCAACAGCTCAATGGCCAGGCGCAGGTAGGTGCGGCGCTGGTTGTTGCGGATGCATACGGCGGTAAGTTCGGGAGAGTACAGGCTGCTTTCCGGCGAGAGGACGAAGTTTCCGCCGTACCGGGAAGCATTGCAGATGATAGTGCTGTGACACTGGAATGAACACCCTGCTGTAATGACCCAGATCAGACTCCGATCCCAGGCCAGGCTGCCGAACAGTGCCGCAGCAGCATAGGCCCCCTGCCGCAGCAGCCGTTTCCCCAATGGCCAGACATCGCGCACAACCGTGCCGTCCACTCCGATCCCGGCCATCAGCACAAAACGCCGTCTTTCGACCGCTGTTTCCACTACGCCCACCGACATCTCCCTGGTAATCCCGGCCTTGATCCTGCGTATCCCGTCTTCCAGCGACACAATCCCCAGCTCCGCCGCCAGCACGTTCGATGTACCCAAAGGCAGTATCGCCAGGGTCGCCTGGCCTGGCTGAAGTCCGTTTACCACCGTATTCATGGTGCCGTCTCCGGCGGCAACAATTACCAATGGCGGCTGTGCCAGGGCGTTGATCTCTTCACAGTGGGGCAGCGCATCGGCGGGAGTAGTGATTGAACGGACTTCAGGCCGCAGGCCGTTCTGTTGCAACAATTTGACGGTTTTCGCCACGCGGTGCTGTGCAAATCGGCCAGAGGCCGGGTTGATGAATAGAAAGGTATGCATACTACCAATCTATACCATCCGATTGTTGGGATTCAATGGCGCTGGTGTGACAATGGGGTGGCATGCTTGATGGGCAGGCAGTCTTGCCTGAATTTTATTCAAAGCGGATTCCGGTAGTGGTTGTTGTTGGGTAAAATCCGCACCATATCAACATGTTATGTGACTGGCATGGCTTATGCTAGTTGTCGGTATGGCGGGAAACCCAGACAGGAACGCGCCTGGCAAGCATGCTCCAACAGCGCCGTTATCTGTGGCAATGGCACATCGTTGCTGCTCCTGGAAGCAAATGATCCTCAACAAGGACAGCCCCTCTGTTCTTTGAAAACCGCATACGGAATTTTGAAATTTTCACTTTTCAGTGACCGGAAGTGTTTTCGTAACATTTATCTGTTCTACACACCGTTGTAATAATCGTTGTCTATAGTGCCTTCAAAAAGAGACGAGAGAAGAGGACAAGACAATGATCAGAACAAGCGAGGATTATTACTACTGGTGTTGTGACTGGTGTGACACGGAAAACCGGGTCCTGTGGGCCAGGGTGCATGAAGGGCTTTACTGCGGCGCCTGTCACCGGCCATATCAGGCCCATCTGGCAGACGAACCGACCCTGGAGATGGTAATAACACAGCCGCACTGCTGCTGAATCATGTATTGAAAATATGATTACTGGAGGCCTCGTGCAACACTTGTACAAGAATATCTTCCGGATGCAATCGGAGCAGCTTGCCGGCAATCCGGCATCTGCCCATTGTGAAGAGGCCGCTGCGGCAACAACTGCCGGAGTTAATACAACGGATGGAACCACAACTGGTGATGTGCAGCTGATGGCGGGGGTGAATCAATGTACGGTCTAGCCCATCAGACCGCATGTGGCAACATGCTCAAGGCAGGACTGGTAACCGCATCCGCCGCTGGCGCTTATGGCGCGGCTGATTTTGCAGACTGGCTGGAACTGCAGCAGATTATCAGTCAGCGGCGCATCAGGCCGGTTTTTCAGCCGATTGTGTCCCTGGATGACGGGGCGGTTTACGGCTATGAGTCGTTGAGCCGGATTGTGGATCCCGGCACAATTGCCAACCCTGAGCAGCTATTTGACAATGCACAGCGCTTCGGCATGAGTGTTCAGGTGGAGCGGCTCTGCCGTGAAAAGGCCCTGTTCATGGCGGATGAGCTCGGTCTGGACGGGTTGCTGTTTTTGAATGTCTGTCCGGCGCTGTTGCTGGCCAGCAGCCATCAGCGCGGTTTTACGGCCGAGCTGCTTGATGCGTTGGGCATGGAACGTTCCCGGGTGGTTTTCGAACTGACCGAGAAGAGCGTGATCAATGACTACGGGTTGCTGGAAAAGGGGGTCAACCATTACCGCTCCCAGGGGTACAGCATCGCCATTGATGATCTGGGTGATGGCTACGCCGGACTCAAGATGCTTTCCCAGATTACGCCGGACTACGTCAAACTGGCCCGTTTCCTGGTGTGCGACATCGACCGCAATCCGGTTCGTCAGGCGCTGGTCGAGTCAATTACCTGTTTCTGCAAGCGCATGGGCATCAAGGTGATTGCCGAGGGGATCGAAACAACGGAGGAACTGGCCTATCTGACGGGCATCAATGTGGATTTTGCCCAGGGGTATCTGTTGGCGCGGCCAACGCCGCAGCCGCCGTCACAGGGCGAATTTGTCATGCCGTCATACGTGGCGGTGCCGCCCGGAGAGGACAACAAAAGACTCTGCAGTAACTTGAACCGCAGGCGGAATAACTGAACGAATACGCAAATACAGACTTGATAGGGAGGAAATTGTCATGGGCATACTTACCGTAATGGGAACGACAATCATTGTGGTGCAGGGGCTGCACACCCTGGCGGAATGGATTGAATGCAGGAAATTCGACAGGAACAACCGTCTATGAACAGAGACAGGAGTCAACAATGGAAAAGGAACGATTTGAAAACTATCGTCATACTGCCGGCCAAAGCGTGAAGTGGCTTCTGGCTGCTGCCGGTGCGACGGATACTGCGGGCAGCTGTCGCCTGTGGGCTGACAGCGCCAGCCCGTTGCCTTTGTATCGGGAAGATCATCGCTTTGACGCCGATAGCGGCTGGGTAATCATGGAGGATGGGATGCGTCACCCGTCGTTGGCGGCGGGCGGTGTCACCATAGACCGGATTATCCGTGAGATATTCAGTGCCAATCAGTGCGACACGGCCTGTGCGGCCTGATAAAACAGACAGGGAGATTTGAGATGCCAAGATTCGAACATATTTCGGAATATGTACCCCAGGTGCAGGATCGTCTTGCGGCGGTCATGTTGAAGCAGTTGATCGGCGATGTCAGGAGTCTGGAGCAACAACTGAAGCAGCAGCGTGAACGGGCCGACCGTCTGCATAGCTCCATGCGCAGTTATTCGGATCAGGTGGCCAGGATGGCTGCCCCGTCCAATTATCATCCCGAACAGCCGTCCGTCTGAATAAACGATCCGGAGCCCACCTGAATGGAAGACCGCATTATTTTCAAGTATCAAATCCGCCATGTCATCAGCCAGACCGAAAGCGTGGAACTATTGGTTGCCGAGCATCTGCAGCTCGGCAAACGCTTCTTTATCAAGTCGCTGGCGCCTCTGAACGACTCGGATGGCCAGTTTCGCGACAGGTTCTACGACGAGGCCCGGCTTCTGGCCCGGCTGAATCACCCCAACATACTCCAGGCCACGGACTTCTTTCAGCTGGATGGTCGCTACTATCTGGCCATGGAGTATTTCGATGGGCCGACGCTTGAAAAGATGCTCAACCATAACAAGCAGTTTCCCGAACAGCACGCGCTGCACTATTTCAAGCAACTGTTGCGGGGCCTGTCTTTTGCCCATGAGCAGGGGGTGGTGCACCGTAATATGCGCCCTGCCATGATTCTGATGAATCGCCAGGGGCAATTGAAGATATCCGATTTCGGCGTTGCCATGATCCTGGGCAACGGTCAGCGGGAGGAGTTGGGACAGGCCTTCGGGGATGCGGGGTTCATGAGTCCGGAGCAGATCATCAACCCCAGGAATATCGACCAGCGCAGCGATATCTACTCTGCCGGGGTAATTCTTTTCCAGATGCTCACCGGCGCGCTTCCTTTTGCCGCGGAGTCGAGTCTGAGCAAGCTGATGCTGCATCTGGACCAGCTGGCCCCTGATGTCAGAAGCATTAACCCCGATATCAGTGAGCGGCTGGCGCTGATTGTGGCCAAGGCGCTGGAGAAGTCGCCGGACGACCGTTATCAGAGCTGCCGCGAGTTCCTGAACGATATTGAGGCCTACCAGAAGAGCCTGCTGCCGGAGACGTTCCCGCAGCCTCCGCTGCCCGCGCCCCCGCGCCGGCTGGATCGCAGGACGCTGCTGGGCGTGGCGGCGTCTGTCCTGGTGGTGATACTGCTGGGTAGCGGCCTCTACTCGTACATGACCAGGGAGGAGTATGTCACTGCCCTGAGATTGCACGGTTCCAATACCATCGGTTCAAAACTGGCACCGGCTCTGGCCGAGGCATATCTGAGGAAGCTCGGCGCCAGCAGGGTTATCCGGGAGCAGGGGCAAAACAGCGAGGAGATGCTGGTCAAGGGACTGACCGGGCGGCACCGCGGGTTGGCGGTGGAAATCCGATCCCATGGTTCTTCGACAGCCTTTCAAGGACTGGCGGGCGATGGGTGTGATATCGGCATGTCATCGCGCCGGATCAAGGACGGCGAGCTGAAAAAACTCTCCACTCTGGGCGATCTGACCTCGCTGGCCAGTGAACATATTCTGGGGCTGGACGGCGTGGCTGTGATCGTCAACGAAAACAACCCTGTCAGCACCCTCGCGATCAGGGATCTTGGCTCCATTTTTTCGGGAGGCAAACAGAAATGGCCAGATTTTGGCGGCGGCTCTGCTGCCATCAACGTCTATTCACGTGATGATAAATCCGGCACCTTTGACACCTTCAGTCATCTGGTGCTGGGCAAGAAGAAGTTGCTGGCGGAAGCCAGAAGGTTTGAAGACAGCGCCGAACTGTCGGCCCAGGTGACCGCCGACAGGCAGGCCATCGGTTTTATCGGCCTGCCCTACATCAAGTCGGCCAAAGCCCTGGCCATCAAAAGCGGCGCATCCATGCCGGTCTATCCGACCCCCTTCACCGTGGCAACGGAGGATTACCCGCTGGCGCGCCGTCTTTACCTGTATACGGCCCAGCAGCCCAAAAATCCGCGCATAAACGAATTTATCGAGTTTGCCCTTTCCCGGGAGGGACAGGAGATTGTGGAAAGAACCGGATTTGTCTCCCTGACGGTCAAGGCCGGCTCCTTCCCAGCGCCGGAGGATGCCCCCCAGGATTACCGCAGGCTAACTGCGTCCGCAGACCGCTTGTCGCTGAACTTTAAATACCGTTCCGGCAGCCTGGAAATGGATAACAAGGGCAAACGGGATATCGGTCGCCTGATTGCAGCGCTTGGCTCCCGGGAGTTTCAGGGCAGGACGGTGATGCTGTTCGGGTTCAGCGACAGCAGCCAGGGTGAGCAGGAGAACGACAAGCTGTCCCGCGCCAGGGCACAGGCGATTGCCGATGAACTCAGGCAGCGTGGTGTGGTTGCGTCTGTGGTGGACGGCTTTGGCAGCCGGATGCCTGTGGCGGATAACAGATCGGATGAAGGCCGGGCCAGGAACAATCGTGTTGAGGTGTGGCTGGAGCGGAGATAGGCATTACGGCTGAATTTCAGGTCGTGGACGAAAAAAGCACGCTTTCAGATTGGTTGGCGGATGACTGCCAGTTGTTCTTTGGCTAGCTGATGTGTGTTGCAGTATTCGTGCTCCAGTTCTTCGATAAAAAACAGATCCAGACCGGATTCGGTGATGAATTCTTCCCTCAGGGCGCGATTGCCGCTGCGCAGGATCATTGGTAGCAGGTTGTTTCTGTAGAGCGCCTCTTTCTTGATAATGTCCATCCCTTTACGAAATAGCTCATCTGGCACATCGTCAACAGGCATGCCCTTTTGCCTTAGATCGATCAGCAGCAGGCGTTTCAAGACCCCCATGTCGTTACTGGATGCAAATCGAGAGTAGTTTTTGCTGATGTTGTCCCTCAGACAATCCAGCATGAACATAAGCAGCCTCTGCTCTTTTTCCAGTATGATCAGGCGTTCCACGACCGTAACTGCGTTTGCTGTTCCGTCCGAGATGTGCTGAAGTCCTTCCAGCAGCGTTTTTACCTTCCTGCGGCCATAACTACCGGTGAACCTGCTGCCCATCAGGTCGGCCAGGAACAGTTTGTGGAACAGCGACGGTTCCAGTTCATTAAATCGTTCCCGGCAGGCATGAAGACGCATGACGGCACCGGCATCGATGGAAATGGATTCCATGATGGCCAGGCGGCTGAACAGTTGCAGGGTTTCATCAAAGAGCCTGACGTACTCGACCAGATCATGAAAATAGCCGCCCAAGGCGTCGTTTGGGTCGCTGTCCGGTTTTTCGTCACGCTCCTTGCCGATCAGCAGCAGGGTCTGTTCCAGATCCCGGTTGCCGCAGTCTCGGGCCAGTTTGCTGGCCACAAGGAAGCTGGCTATGGTTTCGGGCCTGTTTAAACAGATTTGCGGCGCCTGGCGCTTCAGAAAAATGGCTTCCAGGTGGTTGTTCATGCTGTCGATGATTTGCGTGCCGGTTGTTGATACGTCCACACTCTGCCACCTTGATTGATATGGGTGCGACAGGGCAATTATAAGGCATTTTGCGGGGTGTGATTGTTACAATCAGGGAAAAAATCCGGGGGTCAGAAGATGAGGTGCTTGTTGGCCAGTTCCAGCAGCGTGATGATAATCTCGATGGCGATCAGGATGATGATGATCCATTCCAGCCTGGCCGAACGCCGGGCATTGGAGAGGCTGCTGAAAACGTCGGCCATGTCCAGCAGGGTGTCGGATTTGTGTTTGATCTCCTGATAGCGCTGATTGAGCTCGAACTGGCGCGCCATGGTCAGATAGAGTGTGTCGGCCTCCGGATTGTCCCAGGTGATCTCCGGCTTGTCCAGCACCATGATATGGGCGATGGAGCTGAATTTGAGGCCCAGAATGGATGAGGCCAGACGAGCCATGTCCCGGTCCGGCAGGTCCAGTTTGCCCTTGTTCAGATTGGCGATCAGTTGTTCAACCTCGTCGAAAACCACATCCAGCCGTGCCTCGATCCGTTCCAGCGCTACAGATTTGGCGATCACGAAGCAGATGATCTCCAGGAAAACCTGGCTGTAGGCCGCCAGCACGGCAAAGTCGTCGTTGATCGATATCTCGCGGCTGTTGTCGATCTCCAGCCGGTATTCCTCACGGTAGGGGAGTTGGGGCCGCTCCTTGGGGCCGCCGCTGTAGTTCGGCAGACTGTCCAGAAAACGGGCGATCATGTCGGCGGAACAGTTCACAAACACGATGCCGCCGAAGTAGTAGAGATAGACCTGCTCACGGTCGCCATCTGCCAGCAGCGCGAAGGTGACCGGATTTAGCTTCATCGGCTCTTCCCAGCGATAGCGCCGGCCGATGCCCAGTTTCTGGGCCATGCGGTTCAAGTCCAGTTCGCCTGGATAGGCGAATGCGTTAAAGGTGCAGTTATCCATCTTTTCTCCGGTCAGTCCGGCCTGTGGCCGGGCAGATGCCAGTCTTTGCCGATCTGGCGGAGTCTGTCGTCTTCCGAATGCACCAGCTTGTAAACCAGTTCATTCCATTCGTGCCTGATGAAAAGCCTGCAGCTTTGATTCAGACGGTTGCGGTAAATGCTTTCAGCTCTGGTCGTTGTTTGCTGTTCCATATTCAATCTCCCCTTTGATTTATATCACAGGATGTTGCTGAAGCAATGCCGGAGGGCATCAGGCAGGCAACAGCTTGAGCCTGTTGTTGACATCTGTCATGGCGATCTCCGCGGCCGGGCCGGGGACTGTTTTACTGGATGGCAGCGGCTCTTGCGATGCTGGTTCATTGAACCTGAACCTGCTGATCTCGTTTTTCAGCTCTGACGACAACTGTGACAGCATCTCGGATTCTTTGGCGATATCTGCCGCGGCCATCACGTTTTCGGCTGAGGCGCGTTCGATGGCGATGATGTCGGCGCTGATCTCGCTGGACGACTGGGCGAGTTCGCTGGTTGCGATTGCGATCTGTCCGGTCATCTCCTGCAGCGATGCAACGCTGGACACGATCCTTTGCAGCGAATCACCGGCCTGGCTGGAGAGCTCCACCCCCAGGTGTACGCGCTCCAGGCTGTTATGCATTGCCTCGACCGCCAGCTCCGTGTCGGCCTGGATCCGTTTGACCCGTTCCGTGATCCCGACTGTTGCCCGGGCTGTATTGTTGGCCAGGGTGCGTACCTCGTTGGCCACTACCGCGAATCCGCGACCGTGATCTCCGGCCCTGGCTGCTTCAATGGCCGCATTGAGCGCCAGCAGGTTGGTCTGGTCCGTAATTTCAACAATCACGTCCACAATCTCGCCCACCTGCTGTGAATGTTCCTGCAGCGTGCGCATCAAGCGGGTGGATTCCTCCACCGCCAGTGCGATCTGACTGACCTCGCTGCTGGTCCGGGATACGATTTCAGCGCCGCTGGCGGCCATTTCTCCGGCCTCTCGGGCGGAATCGGCAATCCGGGCTGTGTTGCCGGTAATCAGGTTTACACTGCGGGCCACTTCGCTCGATGCGGCTGAAACCTGCACGATGCCGGTTGATTGTGCATCGATGTTTCTGTGGATTTCCTGGGCCGTGCCGGTCAGATCTCTGGAGCAGCCTGCCAGCCGTCCGGATGACTGGGAAACGGCGGCGATGATCCTGGTAAATGATCCAATCAGGCTGTTGAAGGCCTGCATGGTGATGCCGAATTCATCCCTGTTTTTGAATGCGATGGTTTTGGTGAAGTCGCCTGTCTCGGCAATCGATACAATGGTTGCGGTCATGCCTTTCAGCGAGCGGCTGATGGAGATGGTTGTGCTGATGCTCAAGATCAGCGCGACGACGATGGTGGTGATCGAGACGGCAATCAGCAGGGTGTTGAACAACTCAACCCGTTCGCCCACCTCTTTTACAGACTGCTGCTGCTCATGGGCCGTGGCCTGGACATTGCTCTCGCTCATGCGGGCCTGCTCCATGGCGACCGCTCTGACCCTTTTGAGTGAACTGTCAACGATGGACATGTTTTCAAGCACGCCCTTTTGGGATGTGGATATGGTGCGCAGGGATGCACCGGCGAGCGCTATGGATGATGAGATGGCTCGCATGGTGTCATCCACATAGCCGGAGCTTTTGATCTGTCTGACTCCCTGCCCGACCTGGTTGACGTTGCGGCTGATTCGGGCGTTGATTGCCTGGGCTTCTGCTGTTACGCGATGCAACTCTTCCGGCGTCTGGCTGAGCATGATCATGCGCGTTTTGGCATCCAGCAGCTTGGCGTCCACCCCCACGGCATAAACCAGATCGGATATGGCGTTGATCTTTTTGTTGAGCGCAATGTCGTGGTCCACCTCATTGCGGAAATTCCGCACGTTTACCAGCAGTTCCGGCACGGTTTTCTTCTCGCTGATACTCTCGTTAAGTGTTTTTGTGGCGGTGCTGGCCCGGCGGGAGGCGGATATGACCAGGCTCGAGATCAGCTCCTTGAGTTCAAGCAGTGATTTGTCCACCCGTGCCATGGCCCTGTTGACCTTGGCCGCTTCTTCCCTGAACAGCGCCATGCTTTTGAATTTTTCATCGGTGGCTTTGAGCACCTGCTCATGCAGCTCGGCAAAGACCGCGGTTTCCGCCGGCATTTTCTTCAGCGTGTTGATCTCGTTGTGGGCCTGTTCCAGCCTTTTGCGCTGTTCAGCAATGGCGTCCGAAATCTGTTTGGCCTCCTGCGGGTCGCTGGAGAGTCCGAGTTGCAGCAGTTCCGCCGACAGTTTTTCAACGGATTGCTGAAACTGCATGGTCTTGACCTGCAGCGGCGTGGAATGGGAGGTAAGTACGTTGATCTTGTCGCGGACGGAGATGATCGTCACGAGGCTTAGCGCGGCGATGATGATAATGCCGATGATGCTGATGAATGAACTGAAGAAGAGCTTGGTTCTGATGGTCATGTATGTTCCCCTGCCTGTATGTACTCGGCGTCGGCGCCGATCTGACTGGCCGAATATAGCAGGGGAGTGTTGCGGTTATGTGTCGCTGCGGTGAATCTCTGGAAAAAACCGGGGAGTTCAGTCCAGTATGTCCCAGGCTTCCCTGTCCAGGTTGTCGATGTTTTCAACAATCTGGTTGATATGTTCCTCCGGTATGTCCATGCTGCTGTTCAGGCCGGACCAGCTCAGGAACAGTTCGCCGGTGGAGCCGGCTTCGCCGCTGGAGTGGGCCATCAGGTTGGCCAGGAAGATGATGTCGACGATGTTGCGGTGTTGCTGGGCGCTTTCCGGGGTGTGATGGTAAAGGATCACCTCCTTGATGTCTTCGGAGAAGTTCCATTTCTGGGCCAGCAATTGACCGATCTCGGTGTGGTGCTCATTGATCAGCTCGTTTCGCGCCTCTGCGGTGAGCATGTAATCGCCGGCCAGGTTGAACATCACGGTTTTGCCGATATCGTGCAGCAGTCCGCACATGAAGGCCTGTTCATGGTTGCCCCCCATGTCGCGGGCGATCTGGCGGGCGATCATGGCGCACACCAGGCTGTGGCGCAGCACCTTGCGGATATCCTCTGAATTTTTGGGGCTGAATCCGCTCAGGGCGTGCACGGTGACGATGCTCATCAGCGATTTAAGGCCGATCAGCACTACGGCGTCCCTGATCGAGCTGATCTTGCCTGTGGTGCGGTAGTAGGGGGAGTTGCAGATCCTCAGGATCTTGGTCACCAGGATCTGGTCGTTGATACATTCAGCAATCTGATCCATGTTGATGTTTGGGTCTTCGATCTTCTCCGCGATGCGCTGGATGATGTCCGGAATCGGCGGCAGTTCGATCACTCCGTTTTTGATCCGGTTGCGAATCTCTTCTGTGATCTGGCTGTAATTGATGTTTTCTTCCTGCCGGGTTTCATCGAAAACCTGCACCGATTCCATCAGGATCTGGCTGGTGTCCAGCCGCACCGGGCCGTTGAGTACAAACGAGGGCAGCTCGTCGACAAATTCGAAATCCCCGGTTTCCCAACTCATGGCGTCGCTCATGGCTGTCTTGGCCACCCGTTTGAGGATATCCTTCATCTCTTCCCAACTGACAATCTGCCGGGAAAGCAGGTAGCCGATGAACGGCAAACCCAGACTCTCGGAGTTGTCGATATTTTCCTTGAGCGCCTGCTGGGTCAGGGCCGATTCCACCTGCAAAAAATCTGCGATCCTTTCGCCGATGGCGTCTGACCAGACGAAGATGATTTTGCCGTCCTGGAAGTAGAACTTCTTCAGACGATTCTGGTGGCTGATGGTCAGGGTGCCGGAGCGCATGCTGTTGTCTGCCCACTGGGTAATGTCTGCCAGTGACATCAGGCTGATGTTTCCGCTGATTTTTCGCATTCCTGTTTTTCCCGGTAATAATGATATTGACAATTGTCCAACAAGATTAACGTGGTTTTGACGGTTTTACCATAGCAAATGCAAGCACTTTCTACAGATGTGCAACATTGGTCAAATGTAGCCGGGACAGCGGTTTAAAATCGCACATTTGCCAATTCGGCGTGCTGTGTTAATATGCCGTCCGGGGCGACCCGCATCAAACAGAACGGGAAGGTTATTATGACAATCAGGTGGTATCCGGGTCACATGGGCAAGTCCCATCAGGAGATGACCGAACTGATCAGGAAGATCGACGTGGTGATCGAGGTGCTGGATGCCCGTTTGCCCTTTTCCAGCTCCAACCACCAGCTGGAGGAGATGCGGGGCGGCAAACCCTGTATCAAGCTGCTCAACAAGCATGATCTGGCCGATCCGGCGGTTACCCGCGCCTGGGTGCGCTATTTTGACCAGCAGGCCGGTGTGCGTGCCATGCCGGTGACAGCAAGACAACTGGGTGATGTGAAACAGCTGGTCAAACTCTGCAAGCTGCTGGTGCCCAAGCGGGGCAATCCCGGTTTTCCGGTGCGCGCCATGGTGGTTGGCATCCCCAATGTGGGCAAGTCCACACTGATCAATACCCTGGCCGGCAGGAGCGTTGCCAAAACAGGCGACAAGCCGGCCATAACCAAAGCCCCGCAAAAGATCGACCTGAAAAATGGCGTGATCATCTCCGATACACCCGGTCTGCTCTGGCCGGACATGGATGACCAGCAGGGGGCCTATCGTCTGGCTGCCAGCGGCGCCATCGGCGCCGGAGCGTTCGATTATGCCGATGTGGGGTTGTTCGCAGCCGGATACATGTTGCAGCGTTATCCGCAGTTGCTTGAATCCCGCTACAAGCTGGAAGAACTGCCCCAGGATGACTACGGGCTGCTGGAGGCGATTGGCCGCAGGCTGGGTTGTCTTGCCAGCGGCGGGGTGGTGGATGCCAACCGGGCTGCCGAGGCCTTTTTGCGGGAATTGAGGGCTGGCAAGGCTGGCAGAATCAGCTTTGAGGAACCACCAGCCCCGCAGCCGGAAGGGGCTGCCGATGGTGGGGTTGAAGCCGTTGATCGCCGTAACGAATCAAATCCGGAGGGCATATCATGAAAAGTATGATCGTTGCCGGCAGCAGGGACGGCAGTCAGGATGTTTCACTGATCAGTGCCATGGCAAACCGCCATGGCCTGATTGCCGGGGCGACCGGCACCGGCAAGACGGTCACGCTGCGCCTTTTGGCCGAGCATTTCAGCGACAGCGGGGTGCCGGTGTTCATGGCAGACATCAAGGGTGATCTGTCCGGCATGGCCCGGCCGGGAGGCGACAACCCCAAGGTGGCGCAGCGGGCAGCGGCGCTGGGACTCGAGGATTTTGCACCTGCCGGTTATCCGGTGGTGTTCTGGGACATGTTCGGCCAGCAGGGGCATCCGGTGCGCACAACGGTTACGGAGATGGGGCCGCTGATCCTCTCCCGGCTGCTCTCTCTGAATGAAACCCAGTCCGGCGTGCTAAACCTGGTGTTCAGGATTGCCGATGACAACGGCCTGCTGCTGCTGGATTTCAAGGATCTGCAGACCATGATCCGCCATGTGGGGGACAATGCCTCACAGTACCGCACCTCCTATGGCAATATCTCGGCTGCCAGCATCGGCGCTATCCAGCGCGGACTGCTGGCGCTGGAACAGCAGGGCGGGGCGGCGTTCTTCGGTGAGGAGGCGCTCAATCTGGAGGACTTTATCCAGACCGATCCGCAAGGGCGTGGGATGATCAACATCCTGGCCGCTGACCGTCTGATGAGTTCGCCGCGTCTGTACGCCACCTTTCTGCTCTGGATGATGTCCGAACTGTTTGAACGCCTGCCCGAAGTGGGTGACCCGGAAAAACCCAGGCTGGTGTTCTTCTTCGATGAGGCCCATCTGCTATATGACGACGCGCCCCTGGCGCTGACCGAGAAGATCGAGCAGGTAGTCCGGCTGATCCGCTCCAAGGGGGTCGGTGTCTACTTTGTCACCCAGAACCCGATCGATTTGCCGGACGAGGTGCTGGGACAACTGGGTAACCGTTTTCAGCACGCCCTGCGGGCCTTTACCCCCCGCGACCAGAAGGCGGTGCGGGCGGCCGCCGAAACCTTCCGCAGTAATCCCGGCCTGGATGTGGAAAAGGCTATTACGGAACTGGAGGTGGGTGAGGCGCTGGTGTCTCTACTGGATGCCAAAGGGGCGCCCAGCATGGTGCAGCGGGCCCTGATCCATCCGCCCCGCAGTCGTTTTGCGCCGCTCACTCCTGATGAGCGTCAGGCTGTTATCCGCGGTTCGCTGCTTTTTGGCCATTATGAAAAGGTAATCGACCGCGAGTCGGCCTATGAACGGCTGCAGTCGCGCTCAACCACCAGCGGTGGTGTCGGACAAAGCGGTTCGGGCGGAGTAATCCCGGAGTTGGGCGGGCCGGTGGGCGATCTGCTGGGGGCCTTTGCCAAAAGTGCCGTGCGGGCCATCGGCAGCCAGGTGGGGCGTCAGATCGTGCGTGGGGTGCTGGGCTCGATCTTTGGCGGCGGCCGCAGGTAGTTTCTCAAAATAAAAAAGGGGCGGCGAAACGGCGGCCCCTTGATGGTTGCATTGTAATCGGGCGCTGCTGGCGCGGGTTAACAGCTTACTGATGCTGCTGAACCCGGATGGCAGCGGTCGGGCAGGCGTCTTCGGCCAGTTTGGCGCAATCAAGATCCTCGCCGGCCAGTTCACCTTTGGCAATTACCGTTGACTTGCTTTCTCCGTCCACCTTGAAGATGCGCGGGCAGCGCACCTCGCATGCCTTGCAGCCCATACACAGATCCCTGTCGACAAATACTCTCATAAGCCACCTCCCCTGAAGTATAATCAACTGCCCTTTTCGATACAGATCAAGCATATCCCTAAATACCCGGAATGCAAATCAGGGGGGTGAAGGTCTTGCAGTCAGTGATGAAAAACCGGGCTGAAAAAAACAAAACCCGTTTCCGGGATGGGAACGGGTTCTTCACACAATCATGACTGGATGCAAGCAGGATCACTCTTCGTATTCGGCGCCCCAGGTGTCTTTGAAATTGATCTTCTTGACCCGGTTCTCGCTGAGTACCTCATCAATCACCTTTTCAGCCTCTTCCGGGGTCAGGCCGATCTTGGGACGGGCCGACATCCAGTGACTGGCCTTGTCGGTAGGGGTTTCCAGTTCGCGCGGCATCGGCGGTCCGCCCTTGTACTTCCGCTCCAGAAACAGCGCCGCTTCGTACTGCCTGTTGTGCAGCACCAGGGCGATGTCAACCGTGAGTTTGCTTTGCAGTGTCTTGCTGAGAATGATCTTTTCGACCGTCATTCCTTCGGGCACGTCCTTCAATCCGCAGTTGTTGGTGTCAGTGGTCATAAAGCCTCCTGTCAGACGCAATGTGAACAAGCTTAGAAAAAAACCCGCTTTCAATTACGAAAAGCGGGTTCTATTGGCAAAGAGGGCCAGTATCGTTGGCCTCTTTATGTTCATGGTGGGCGCTACTGGGATCGAACCAGTGACCCCTGCCGTGTGAAGGCAGTGCTCTCCCGCTGAGCTAAGCGCCCCGGCAGCGTTTCAACGCTTGTGGGACTGTTTTTTTAACACCAATGCCGCGGGCTGTCAATATCCAATCGCTTGGCTGTCTGGCCGACCCTGGAAATGAAAAAACAGGGAGCGGTATGTGATCCCGCTCCCCGCTAGGGTGTGAGGATTTGTTTAAAAGCTCAGGGCAGTTCGGTTTCACCCATCAGGTAGCGATCGCATGCGCGGGCTGCGCCGCGTCCCTCGTTGATGGCCCATACAACCAGGCTCTGGCCGCGACGGCAGTCGCCTGCGGCGAAAACCCCCGGCACACTGGTGGCGAAGTCGCCATGTTCGGCCTTGATGTTGCTGCGTGGGTCTCGCTCAACGCCCAGGGCCTCCAGCAGCGGCTGCTCCGGTCCCAGAAAGCCCATGGCCAGCAGCACCAGACTGGCAGGCCGGACCTGCTCGGTGCCAGGCACATTGGACGGCACGAACATGCCCTTGTCATTTTTGCCCCATGATACCTGCACGGTATGCACGGCAGCGACATGGCCTGCCGCGTCGCCTTCGAACCTGGTGGCCGTGGTCAGATAGGTGCGCGGGTCTGCACCGAAAACCGCTGCAGCTTCTTCCTGGCCGTAGTCAACCTTGTGTACCTTGGGCCATTCCGGCCAGGGGTTGTCGCTGGCCCGCTCCAAAGGCGCCTGGGGCATGATCTCCAGCTGGGTGACGCTTTTGCATCCATGGCGCAACGAGGTTGCCACGCAGTCGGTGCCGGTGTCGCCACCACCGATGATGATCACATCCTTGTCTTTGGCCGAAATGGTGTCTCGCCCGGGATTCAGCACTGCCTTGGTGTTGGCGGTCAGAAAATCCACCGCAAAGTGGATGCCGTTCAGTGCGCGCCCTTCAATGGGCAGGTCGCGCGGTTGGGTGGCGCCGGTGGCCAGCACGACGGCATCGAATTCCTGGCGCAGCTTGTCAGCGGGAAAACTGTCGGAACCGATATTAGTGCCACAGACAAAGCTGATGCCTTCCGCCTCCATCAGTTTGATGCGGCGCAGTACGACCTCGCGCTTGTCCAGCTTCATGTTGGGAATGCCGAACATCAGCAACCCGCCGGGCAGATCATTGCGCTCGAAAACCGTCACACTGTGTCCGGCCTTGTTTAATTGGGCGGCTGCCGCCAGTCCGGCGGGGCCGGAACCGACTACGGCCACCTTTTTGCCGGTGCGCACCCTGGGCGGGTTAGGGGCTATCCAGCCCTCCTGCCAGCCGCGCTCTACGATGCTGACCTCGATGTTCTTGATGGTCACCGGCGGGTTGTTGTACCCCAATGTGCAGGCCCCTTCGCAGGGGGCAGGGCAGACTCGTCCGGTGAACTCAGGAAAATTGTTGGTCCGCAGCAGACGTTCCAGTGCCTGCTTCCAAAGGCCGCGATATACCAGATCGTTAAACTCGGGGATCAGGTTGTTGATCGGACAGCCGCTGGCCATGCCGCTGATCAGCAGTCCGGTGTGGCAAAAGGGGATGCCGCAATCCATGCAGCGGGCGCCCTGTGTGCGCAGTTGCTCCTCCGGCATGTGCAGGTGAAATTCGTTCCAGTCCCTGATCCGCTCCTGCGGCTCGCGGTCTTCCGGCAACTCCCGCTTGAATTCCAAAAATCCAGTTGTTTTTCCCATGGTCTTTTCCTGTAAGTTTTATTTATATCTGTAATAGTGTCTTTTAATTCAAGCTGCAATAACAAAGGTTCTCAGGTTATTGAATCACCCCGGTCCTTCCTTGTTCAAGGAGGGGGGTATGTTCTTATCAGCTTACCGATCTCGTCATTTGCACGGACACGGTCAACGGACACGGGCACGGCTTTGAGCAGTCCCCCGTCCCCAGCTTCTCAAGCCCCTCCGACCCTGGCTGCGTCGCGGGAGTTTTCCTCAAAGGCGGCCGCCAGGGCGTCATCGCCGCTCAGTCCCGATGCGGTTGCCTTGGCCAGTGCCTGCAATACGCGCTTGTAGTCCGTAGGCATGACCTTGACGAATTTGGCGGCATGGGTATCCCAGTCGGCCAGAACCGTTTCAGCCTTGTTGCTGCCGGTGTATTGCTTATGCTGCTCGATCATGCCCCGGATCATGGCCAGGTCATCGGTGTCCGGGGTCTCCAGTTTGGACATCTGGGTGTTGCAGTGTCTGGTGAAATCACCGTTTTCGTCAAGTACGTAGGCGACACCGCCACTCATGCCGGCTGCGAAGTTGCGGCCGGTCGGCCCGAGCACGACCACGTTGCCGCCGGTCATGTATTCGCAGCCATGGTCACCCACCCCTTCCACGACGGCATTGGCGCCGGAGTTGCGGACACAGAACCGTTCGCCGGCCATGCCACGAATGTAGACCGTGCCGCTGGTGGCTCCGTACAGGGCCACGTTGCCGGTGATGATGTTCTCTTCCGCCTTGAAGCTGGAACCGGCCGGCGGATAGAGGACCAGCTTGCCGCCGCTGAGTCCCTTGCCCAGGTAGTCGTTGGCATCGCCGGAGAGTTCCAGGGTCATCCCCTTGGGCATGAAGGCGCCGAAACTCTGGCCCGCTGAACCGCTGAAGCGGATTTTTATCGTGTCTTCCGGCAATCCGGCAGCGCCATGTTTGAGCGAGATCTCGTTGCCGACGATCGTGCCCACAACCCGGTCCACATTGGTGATGGGCAGTTCGGCGGAGACCTTTTTACCCTCATCAATGGCCGGCTGGCAGATTTGCATCAGACGGGTCATGTCCATCGACCTTTCCAGGCCATGATCCTGAACCTCCGAACAGAAACGGCCCACGTTGGCGGCTACGGTCGGAGTATAGAGTACATTGGAGAAATCAACCTCCCTGGCTTTCCAGTGGCCCACGCTCTGTTTGGGCTCCAGTTCACTGGCGCGTCCAACCATCTCGTTGAAGCTGCGGAATCCCAGTTGGGCCATGTATTCACGAACCTCTTCGGCCACAAAGCGCATGAAGTTGACCACGTACTCAGGTTTGCCTTCAAACTTGGCCCTCAGGGCCGGATCCTGGGTGGCCACACCGCGCGGGCAGGTATTGCTGTGGCAGACCCTCATCATGACGCAGCCCAGGGTGACCAGCGGCGCTGTGGCAAAGCCGAACTCCTCTGCGCCCAGCAGTGCTGCAATGACCACGTCGCGACCGGTTTTGAGCTGGCCGTCCACCTCGATGACGATGCGGCTGCGCAGGTTGTTGAGCATCAGGGTCTGGTGTGTCTCTGCCAGCCCCAGTTCCCATGGCAGGCCGGCATGCTTGATGCTGGAGAGCGGTGATGCGCCGGTACCGCCGTCATAGCCGCTGATCAGTACCACGTCGGCATGGGCCTTGGCCACGCCGGCAGCGATGGTGCCTACACCGACCTCGGAGACCAACTTGACGCTGATGCGGGCGCGCCGGTTGGCGTTTTTCAGGTCGTGGATCAGCTCGGCCAGATCCTCGATCGAATAGATATCATGGTGAGGCGGAGGGGAAACCAGACCCACGCCCGGCGTGGTGTGCCGTGTCTTGGCTACCCAGGGATAGACCTTGGTGCCTGGCAGTTCTCCACCTTCGCCCGGCTTGGCGCCCTGTGCCATCTTGATCTGGATCTCCCTGGCGTTGGAAAGGTAGTGGCTGGTGACACCGAAACGGCCCGAGGCCACCTGTTTGATGGCGCTGTTTTTTGAGTCGCCGTTTTCGTTGGTCCAGGTAAAGCGCAACGGATCCTCGCCACCTTCGCCGGTGTTGGAGCGGCCGCCGATGCGGTTCATGGCGATGGCCATGGCCTCGTGGGCCTCCTGGCTGATTGAACCGTAAGACATGGCGCCGGTCTTGAAGCGCTTCATGATCTCTTCCACCGGTTCAACCTCTTCCAGCGGTACCGGCACGCGCTTTTTGAAGTCCAGAAGCCCCCGCAGGGTATAGTGGCGGGTAGTCTGCTCGTCGATCAGCGCTGAGAATACCTTGAACTGCTGGTAATCGTTGGTGCGGGTCGCTTTCTGCAGCGCCTGCACAGTCAGCGGATTGAAGAGGTGCTCTTCGCCATCCCTGCGCCACTGGAAACGTCCGCCCGGATCAAGGGACGGCTCGGCAGCGGTTCGCTTAGGGAAAGCCTTGGCGTGTCTGCTGAGTTGTTCGAAGGCAATGCCTTCCAGATTGGTGCCGCCAATCCTTGAGGGGGTCCAGGTGAAGTATTTATCCACCACCGACCCATGCAGGCCGACCGCCTCGAAGATCTGGGCGCCGCGGTAGCTTTGTACGGTGGAGATACCCATCTTGGCCATGGTTTTTACGACCCCTTTGATGGCTGCCTTGATGAAGTTCTTATGTGCCTTCTTGCAGTCCACGTCGGTCAGCATGCCCTGAACAATCATGTCGTCCAGGGTTTCAAAGGCCAGGTACGGGTTGATGGCATTGGCGCCATAGCCCAAAAGCACGGCGAACTGGTGCACATCGCGCGGCTCGCCCGATTCAAGAATCAGCGAGACCTGGGTGCGGATGGTATTGCGGATCAGGTAGTGGTGCAGGCCGGCAATGGCCAGCAGCGCCGGAATGGCGGCATATTCCCCATTGACGCCGCGGTCAGAGATGATCAGCAGGTTGGTTCCGGCGGTGATCTGACGGGAGGCGTCGATGAAGAGCATTTCCAGTGCCTTTTCCAAGCCTACGGCGCCTTCTTCAGCCTTGAATAGCAGTGACAGTGTTTTGACCTTGAAACCGGGTTGGTCGATCCCGCGCAGTTTTTCCAGTTCCTGATTGGTCAGGATCGGCTGCTCCAACTCGATCATCCTGGCGCTGTTGGCCGTGGGCTTCAGCAGATTGCCTTCAGAGCCGAGCAGGGTGGTTGTGGAGGTGATGATCTCCTCGCGGATCGGGTCGATGGGTGGATTGGTTACCTGGGCAAACAGCTGGTGGAAATAGTTGTACAACAGCTGCGGCTTGTTGGAGAGCACGGCCAACGGTGTATCCGTACCCATGGAACCGAGCGGCTGCACCCCGGTTTTGGCCATCGGCGCAAGGATGACGTCCTGATCCTCGAAGGTATATCCGAAGGCATGCTGACGCTGAATCAGCTCCGCGTTGTCTTGTTGTTCCAGCGGCGCGGCCTCGGGCAGGTCGCTCAACTGCAGACGCTGTTCCTTCAGCCACTGGCCATAGGGATTGGCGGCAGCCAACTGCTGTTTGATCTCTTCATCGGGAATGATGCGACCCTGATCGGTATCGACCAGGAACATCTTGCCCGGTTGCAGGCGGCCCTTCTTGAACACCTTTTTCGGGTCGATCGGCAGTACGCCGGCTTCCGAGGCCATGATCACCTGGTCGTCGCTGGTGATGTAGTAGCGGCATGGGCGCAGGCCGTTACGATCCAGGGTGGCGCCGATGGAGCGGCCGTCGGTGAAGGCAATGGCTGCCGGACCGTCCCAGGGCTCCATCAGGCAGGAGTGGTATTCGTAGAAGGCCCGCTTCTCCGGGTTCATATCTTCATGGTTTTCCCACGGCTCGGGCACCATCATCATCACGGCGTGCGGCAGCGAACGGCCGCCCATCACCAACAGCTCTACACAGTTGTCGAACATGGCCGAGTCGGAACCGTTTGGGTTGATGATCGGCATCAGTTTTCCGATGTCATCGCCAAACAACTCGGTATTCAGCAAGGACTCGCGGGCGTGCATCCAGTTTACATTGCCGCGCAGGGTGTTGATCTCGCCGTTGTGGGCCATGAAATGGTAGGGGTGGGCCCTGTCCCAGCTGGGGAAGGTGTTGGTGGAAAAGCGTGAGTGCACCAGTGCCAGGGCCGATACCATCTCTGGATCGCGCAAGTCCGGGAAATACTGATCCACCTGCACCGGCATCAGCATGCCCTTGTAGATGATGGTTCTGGTGGAAATGCTGCTGACGTACCAGTAGCTGTCGACCTGCGTGTCGCGGATTTCGTGGATGGCCCGCTGGTTGATCAGATACAGCTTGCGGTTGAATTCTTCCTCACTGCAGGCCGGGTCACAGGGGGCCAGGAAAAGCTGTCGCACCAGTGGCTCTGCTGCCCTAGCGCTCTCGCCCAGTGAAGAGTTATCGGTGGGCACTTCGCGCCAGCCGAGGATTTTGGCCTGTTCTTCCTTGATGATGCGTTCCAGCACATGCCGTGCGCTTTTGTTCTCGGCGGCGTGCGGGGAGGTAAAGATCATGGCCACGCCGTATCTGCCAGGTTCGGGCAGTTCGAAACCTAGTTTTGCGCAAGCCTTGTGCAGGAATTCGTCCGGAAGTTGCATCAGTATGCCGGCGCCATCACCGGTGTTGTGCTCGCTGCCGACAGCGCCGCGGTGATCAAGGTTGATCAGGATGGTCAGGGCCTGCCTGACGATCTCGTGCGATTTCTGTCCCTTGATGTTGGCTACGAATCCGACGCCGCAGGCATCGTGTTCAAACTGCGGATCGTATAATCCCTGCTTTTTTGGAAGTCCGATTGTTTTCATTTTGTAACCTTTGTTTGATTGGAGTTGTACTTTGCAAACAGCGTGTAAATGCGTTTTTTGAACCGATAGTTCAGATCGGTGCAGGCCGGTAATTGCAGTGAACGTGCCAATTTCGATTGTTGTGGTTTTTGTGGCCGTCCGAAGTTACGGTTTGGTGAGTAGAAACAGGTTGTTGGGTGTTTGAAAGTCTTGTTTCTGATGCGAGTTCAAGGTGGTTGTGTGGCTATTCTTGGGCAGGTAAATACTCGATGTGTTTTTATGAAACACGAAAGTGTTACACAAATAACGGTCTCTTTTTTGCGGGACGCGGCGGTTCGGGTCTTGTTGCAGGATGACGACTATTGCAAAAAGCAAAACATATCCTCTCTCCCTTGTGGAATAGGGGCCGGGAGATGGTGTGTCACAAAATCAGCAGGTTGCAATCCTTGTCCCCCCCCACAGCCCGCTCCCATAAAGGCAGGGGAAGTCTGATTCCAGGTTATTTGCATAAGGTCACGCTGGTAAAGGATTTAAATGGTCTAAGATTTGTGGTATGTATGCCCTCTGAAAAATTGTGCAGGTCTGGCCCGTCCTCTGGCAGGTGATGACTCGCCGGTTTGTTTATCCATCATTTCGGGAGGTTTTTTGATGCAGGAGATTACTGATACCGTTGGCGGTCTGCTTGACCGGATGGCACATAGCTATCCGGATAACGAGGCACTGGTATATCCGGAGCTGGGACTGCGTTACACTTACAGCCGTTTCAATCATGTCTGCCGTCAGGTTGCCAAGGGGCTGCTGTCCATCGGTGTAAAAAAGGGCGACCATGTTGCCATCTGGGCCAATAATGTGCCCGAGTGGGTCATACTGCAATTTGCCACGGCCAAGATCGGCGCCGTGCTGGTCACGGTCAACACCAGCTACAAATCCTCCGAGCTGGAGTATGTGCTCCGGCAGTCCGATTCCACCACGCTGTTCATGGTCAGATCGTTCAAGGGCTTTGACTATGTGCAGGCGCTTTACGAAATGCTGCCTGAGCTTCAGTCCGATCCGGATAGTCCGCTAAGCAACCCGTCACTGCCGTTCCTGAAACGGATTGTATTCATTGGTGCGGATACACCGCCAGGCATGATGGCTTTTAATCAGCTGACAGAAGCGGGCAGCCAGATCCCGGATGCCGGCCTTGCCGCTGTGGAGTCTACCCTGGACTGCCATGACACGATCAATATGCAGTACACCTCCGGCACCACCGGTTTTCCCAAAGGGGTCATGCTGACCCACTACAATGTTGTCAACAACGGTTTTGCCATCGGCGAGTGCATGAAATTCACCGAAAAGGACCGGCTCTGCATCCCGGTGCCGTTTTTTCACTGCTTCGGCTGTGTGCTGGGGGTGATGGCCAGTGTGACCCACGGCTCCACCATGGTGCCGGTGGAGACCTTTGATCCGCTCAAGGTGCTGCAGGCCATCGAGTCCGAGAAGTGCACCGCGGTGCATGGAGTGCCGACCATGTTTATTGCCGAAATGGAGCATCCCGAGTTCGGCAGGTTCGACCTTTCCAGCATGCGTACCGGCATCATGGCCGGTTCGGTCTGCCCGATCGAGGTGATGAAACGGGCGGTCCGGGACATGCATGTGACCGAGATCACCAGTGTCTACGGCCAGACCGAGGCCTCACCCGGCATCACCCAGACCCGCACGGAAGACCCGATCGAGTTGCGGGTTGCCACGGTTGGCCGCGCCCTGCCGGGGGCCAAGGTCAAGATCGTCGACATCGAGACCGGAGGAACATTGCCGCCGGGCAGGCAGGGGGAACTGTGCGCCCGGGGTTATATGGTCATGAAGGGCTATTACAAGATGCCGGAAGAGACCGCCAAGGTGATTGACGCAGACGGCTGGCTGCACACCGGCGACTTGGCGATCATGGATGAAAACGGCTATTGCAAGATCACCGGCCGCATCAAGCAGATGATCATCCGCGGCGGCGAAAACATCTATCCCAAGGAAATTGAGGAGTTCCTCTACACCCACCCCGGCATCTCCGACGTGCAGGTCTACGGCGTGCCGGATCGGGTTTACGGCGAGCAGGTCATGGCCGCCATTATTCTCAAAGACGGCGTGCAGATGACCGAGGACGAGGTCAAGGCCTTCTGTAAAAACCGCATCGCCAATTACAAGATCCCGGTTTACATCCGCTTTGTGGATTCCTTTCCCATGACCGCCTCGGGCAAGATCCAGAAATTCAAGATGCGCGAGATGGCGATCAAGGAGCTGCAACTGGAGGAAGTGGAACAGAAGTAGCTGGTGGGGTTACAGTAAAACAAAAAATCGGGACTGGGGACTGGTAAAATCAAACCAGAAAAGCTTGTCTCACGCGGAGCCGCAGAGGGCGCGGATCAAGGCGATAAGCCAGTACTGGTGACTGGGAATTATTCTGGTTTTTTCTTGGGTTTTTCCGGGTAGTATTTTTCCATACATTCAGGGCATATGCTGTGACTTATATCTGCTTCGGAGTGCCTGTGAATATAGACATCAACCTGCTCCCAGTAGCCTGTGTCATTACGAACCTTTTTGCAAAAAGAGCATATGGGCAATATGCCCCTTAATGTCTTGATCTCTGCCAATGAAGCTTCAAGCCGCTTGATGAGCTCTTCTCGCTCTTTTGCGGCCCTGTTCCTCTCTGTGATATCGCGGCAAATGCAGAATATCAGCTTCTTGCCCCTGTATGTGGCGCCGTTGTTGCTGAGTTCCACGTCTATGATGGTGCCATCTTTACGGCGGTGTTGTGTCTCGAAGTGGGCACCAGTCCTGTCAACGGTATTGATCAACTCCAATATCTGCTCTTTTTTTAAGTGGGCGTCCCAGTCCCATGTGTGAAGCTGGTATATTTCCTCTATCGAATATCCCAGCATTTCAGCAAATTGCTGATTGGCCTCATAGACCTTGGCGTTTTGGTCAAGGATGACGATCCCATCCCTTGATTCATCAATCAGAAGCCGCCACCAGTTGATTTCATCACTGGCCATCAGTTTGCTTTTATTGAACTGGATTTCAATCTGTTCCAGCTCATGAACCCTTTTCTCCAGCTCTTCATAGGTCGGTTTTTCAGACATGGCGTCTCCTTTGCTCCCAAAAGCATATGACTTGCCATTGGCAGACTCGGCAGTCTTTCTGTTTGAGATGTCGGCAAGAAGATGAATGACACTGTTGTGGATAATTATACCTCTAAATAATATCAGAAATTGAAAATGACGCTTTCTGCAGAAGGCAGGCAACAGCAGCCTATATGCGAAAATCTGTAAAAAGCAGGGGTCGTTCATGTGGTTGATGGACAGGTTTCGATAAAAAATATTAAACCGGCTTTGAAGTGCTATTATTTTAGGCTATGATTGGACTGTTTTCTGAAACTAAAATCCTGACGGAGGTTTCAAATGGGGATCTGGGATAAGCTTAAGGGCGAACTGATAGACATAGTCGAGTGGATTGATGACAGTCAGTCAACACTGGTTTACCGTTTTGAACGCTACGACAACGAGATTAAATACGGCGCCAAGCTGGTGGTGCGGGAAGGCCAGATGGCGGTTTTTATCAACGAGGGGCAGCTGGCCGATGTGTTCAAGCCGGGCACCTATACCCTGGAGACACAGAACCTGCCGATCCTGACCACCCTGAAAGGGTGGAAATACGGCTTCTCCAGCCCGTTCAAGGCCGAGGTCTATTTCTGCAGTACGCGCCAGTTCACCAACCTGAAATGGGGCACCCCCGGGCCGGTGACCATGCGTGACCAGGAGTTCGGGCCGGTGCGTGTGACCGCCTTCGGTATCTACTCGATCAAGCTCAAGGATCCGGCGGTGTTTATTCGCGAGATCGTCGGCACCGACGGTAATTTCACAACCGAGAAGATCGAGGATAACCTGCGCGGCAAGATCGGCACGCGCATCAAGGAGGTTCTGCCCGATGCCGGCATACCGGTGATTGATCTGGAGAGCAAGGTCAGTCAGATGGGAGAGACCCTGCGCAGCAGAATCGCCCCCGGTTTTGAGGGTTTTGGCCTGGAGATTACCGAGGTGCAGGTACAGGACGTGGGGCTGCCGGAAGAGGTGGAGCGTGCCATTGACAAGGCTGGAGCCATGCGGGCGATCGGCAATATGCAGACCTATACCCAGTATGAGACTGCCAGCGCGATCAAGGATGCGGCCAATAATCCTGGCGGTCTGGCTGCTGCCGGTGTGGGTGTGGGCATGGGTTTCGGCATGGGCGGTCAGATGGCCGGTGCCATGGGGGGCATGTTTAATGCCCAGACCCAGCCCGCCGCCGCGCCTGCCGCGCCGCCGCCGCTGCCGCCACAGTTGCAGCTTTTTGTCGCCCTGAACGGCCAGCAGGCCGGCCCCTTTGATGCAGCGGCCCTGCAGCAGATGGCCCAGTCCGGTCAACTGACCCGTGAAACCCTGGTCTGGAAACAGGGCATGGCCGGCTGGACGGCTGCCGGGCAGGTTGGGGAGTTGGCGTCGGTCTTCGGCACAGTGCCACCGCCGCTTCCGTAGTGTTGGCAACCGCATGGCGAACTTGAAGCAGCAGAATGCGGATGATGAGGTGACCCATGACTGAAGGCAGCAATGCAAAAACTTTCCCCTGTTCTTCCTGCGGCGCCAAGCTGGAGTATTCGCCCGGCAGTTCCGCGCTTAAATGCCCGTATTGCGGACAGAATAACGAACTGCCCAAGGTGGATGCGGACGTGGAGGAACTGGATTTCTACGACTATTTTGCCCGGGCCTCCGAGTCGGAGGAGTCGGAAGAAAAGCAGGTGGTCAAGTGCTCCTCCTGCAACGCCGAGTCCACGGTCGAGGGTCATATCTCGCTGGACAAGTGTCCCTTCTGCGGTTCGAAGCTGACTGCCAAGGCCCGCAGCAGCAGGCTGATCAAGCCCGGAGCCGTGCTGCCGTTCAAGGTTACCCGGGAACAGGCGGCGAGCAGTTTCCGTACCTGGCTGGGCGGGCTGTGGTTTGCCCCCGGCGATCTGAAGCGACAGGCCGGAACGCTGGATGGTATTGCCGGCATGTATCTGCCCTACTGGACCTACGATGCCGACACCAATACGGTTTACAACGGCGAGCGGGGTGAGAACTATTACGAGACCGAGTACTACGAAGACCGTGATTCCAACGGCAATCCGGTCACCCGCACGCGCCAGGTGATGAGGACCCGCTGGTACAGCGCCAGCGGAGAGGTGAGCAACAATTTTGACGATGTGCTGGTGCTGGCCGGTCGCTCACTGCCGGAGGATATCATCCGCTCTCTGGAACCGTGGGACTTAAAGAACCTGGTGCCGTATCAGGACGAGTACATGAGCGGTTTCAGGGCCGAGGCCTACCAGCTGGATCTGGGGGCCGGTTTTGAATCGGCCAAGGCGATCATGGATACTGAGGTGCGGCGCACCATCGAAAGGGACATCGGCGGTGACCAACAGCGCATCCACGCCGCCCGAACCCAGTACGACAACATCACCTTCAAGCATGTGTTGCTGCCGGTCTGGATCAGCGCCTATCGCTACCGGGGCAAGACCTTCCGCTTTATTGTCAACGCCCGAAACGGGCAGGCCCAGGGGGAACGCCCCTGGTCGGCTGTCAAGATCGCGCTGGCGGTCACGGCCCTGGTGATTGTGCTGATTATTGTTGCCATGCTTTTCAGACATTGAACCCGGATACCCAACATTGGAAAGGAATTGTTCTCATATGCGCCTGACACCTGCTGCAGAGCTGGAAAGACGTTACCAAAGACTTCAGGAACTGATGGCCCGTGAAGGGTTTGATGCCGTAATCATTGTCCAGAATGCCGACCTGTATTACTTCGGCGGTACGGTTCAGAATGGCGGCATCTATGTGCCTGTGGAAGGCAAGCCGATCTACATGGTGCGCCGCGAACTGGGCCGTGCTCGCGATGAGTCCGGGCTGGAACAGGTGGTCCCCTATGGTTCTCCGAAGGATATCCCGGCCCGGCTGGCCGAATGCGGTTATCCCCAGCCGGCCATTATCGGACTTGAGCTGGATGTGCTTCCTTACATGTTTTATGAACGTTACCGCAAGGTATACCCGCAGGCGCAGTTCAGGGATGCCACGCCGCTGATCAGGATGGTGCGGATGATCAAGTCCGATTATGAGATCGATCTGTTCAGGGACGGCGCTGACCAGGTGGAGGCCATCTGTCAGCGTGCCCGCCAGGTGATCCGCGCAGGCATGACCGAGCTGGAGCTGACGGCAGAGCTGGAGCTGGTGGCCCGCCGCATGGGGCATGCCGGTTATATGCGTATGCGGGCCTTTAACGGCGAGATGATCTTCGGCCATGCCTTTTCCGGCATGGAGAGCGCCTATCCGGCTTACACCGATACCCCGCTGGGGGGCAAGGGGCTAAATCCTGCCTTTGGTCAGGGGGCCGGCCAGAGTGTGATCAAACGGGGCGAGCCGATTGTGGTGGATTTTTCCGGCAGCGCCCATGGTTATATGGTGGACCAGACCCGCATGTTTGCAGTCGGGCAGGTGTCCGACCGGATCCGCAGGGGGTATGACGCCATGCTCAAGGTGCAGCAGCGCATGCAGGAGGTTGCCGTGCCAGGCACCCCCTGGGGGCAGGTCTACAGTGAGTGCCTTACCCTGGCCCAGCAATTGGGTTATGCTGACAGTTTCATGGGGGCGGCTGGCGCACAGGTGTCTTTCATCGGACATGGTGTCGGCATCGAGATCGATGAGTATCCCTTCCTGGCCCGCGGTTTTGACAATATGCTGCTGGAAGAGGGGATGGTGTTTGCCTTTGAACCGAAGCTGGTTTTTCCTGACGAGGGGGCGGTTGGTATTGAAAACACCTTCCATATCAGCCGCGACGGCCTGAAGCAGCTGACCTATTCCAGCGAGGAATTTGTGATTCTGGTCGGGTAGGGTGGTCTGTTTTTTTCTACCATGTCTTGATTTTTATTTGATTTGGAGGAGGGAGTGCATATGAGCCTGAAACGAACGCTGAAAGCCAAGATTGAGGAAACGCGCCCCAGGGTGCAGAGACTGCTCAAGGAGTACGGCACTGTCAAGATCGACGATATCACGATCGAACAGAGCCTGGGGGGAGCCAGGGATATTCCCTGTCTGGTGAGCGACATCTCCTACCTTGACCCGCACGAGGGGATCCGTTTTCGCGGCAAAACCATCCCGGAAACCATGGCGGCCCTGCCCAAGGCACACGGTTCGGTTTATCCGACTGTCGAGGCGTTCTGGTATTTCCTGCTGACCGGGGAAATCCCAAGCGAGGAAAATGTGCAGGACGTGCTCTATGACTTCAAGGGACGCGCCAATGTGCCCTATTATGTGTTTGATGTAATCAGGGCCCTGCCCAAGGGCACACACCCGATGGTGATGCTTTCCAGCGCCGTGCTGGCCATGCAGCGCGACTCCAAATTCGCCCGTTACTACAATTCACCCCGCTTCAACAAGACAGATGCCTGGGAATACATGTATGAAGATGGCAGCGACCTGGTGGCCAGGCTGCCGGAAATCGCCGCCTTCATCTATCGCTACCATTACAAGAACTGTGATATCATCACCACCAATCCGGAACTGGATCTGGGGGCGAACTTTGCCCATATGATGGGTATCGCACCGCCCTATGACGATGTCTCCCGCATGTATTTCATCGTTCATGCCGACCACGAATCCGGCAATGTCTCGGCCCATACCACCCACCTGGTGGCCTCGGCGCTTTCCGACGCGTATTATGCATATTCTGCTGGCCTGAATGGTCTGGCCGGGCCGCTGCACGGTCTGGCAAGTCAGGAAGTGCTGCGCTGGATCATGGGGTTCCAGAAAAAGCTCAATGGCGAGGAACCCAACAAGGATAATGTCTCCAGGGCGCTCTGGGATACCTTGAATGCCGGCCAGGTTGTGCCCGGTTATGGCCATGCCGTGCTGCGTGTCACTGATTCACGCTATGTGGCTTTGCGGGAGTTCTGTCTCAATACCCCCGGCCTGCGGGACGACCCGCTGTTCAAGCTGGCCTCGATCCTCTACGAAACCGCGCCCGGTGTGCTGACCGAACATGGCAGGACCAAGAATCCCTGGCCGAATGTGGATGCCCAGTCCGGCATTATCCAGGCCTATTTCGGTGTCAGGGAGTATGACTTCTATACCGTGCTGTTTGCAGTGGGACGAGCCATGGGCACCATGGCCAACATTACCTGGGATCGGGCGCTGTCCTATCCGCTGGAGAGGCCCAAGTCGGTTACGCTGGACCTGCTGGAAAAGTGGGCGCAGTCCGGCGGAAGGAAGTAAGGTACATGAATGAAAAGGGGAGCCTTCGGGTTCCCTTTTTTATTGGCTTGCATTTTTCCTGCTTGCAAAACAGAAAATGTAGTGTATAAAAAAGATAATATTGGTCTTGTTTGTGTCTGATAGTAGATGCAAACAGGAACAGATCACACTTCAGGAGGAGAATACGATGCCAAAACTACTTGAAATCTACAAATGCGAACACTGCGGAAATATTGTCGAAGTTGTCCATGCCGGTCCTGCACCGCTGGTATGCTGTGGCAACCCGATGAAGCTGATGGTGGAGAATACCGTGGATGCGGCCAAGGAAAAACATGTGCCGGTGATCGAGGTGTGTGAGGATTATGTCCAGGTGTCGGTTGGCAGTGTTGCCCATCCGATGGAGGAAAAGCACTACATCGAGTGGATCGAGCTGATTGCCGACGGCAAGGCTTACCGTCAGTTCCTCAAACCGGGTGAAGAACCCAAGGCGCTTTTCCGGATCAAGGCTGAAACCCTGAGCGCCCGCGAGTACTGCAACCTGCACGGGCTGTGGTCCGCAAAATAAGCTTCTGCGAAAGTGCCGTATTCTTTCAAGGCCTGCGCGTTAAAGCGCAGGCCTTTTTTCTTCCAAGTTGTTGATATTCATGGTATGAAGTCCCGACCAGTTTTGCCACTCCCGGATGCATGGATTAAGTATCAATGGAAAATAGCCCCGTCGGTTCCCCGGAACCGCATATCCGCATTGTTGAAGATGTCAGCGAGTCGCTGATTGTCCGTGATCTGCTGCGGTTGATCAATGCCGAGCCTCAGACCTCACTGGAACTGCTCAATTATTATCAGGAAGTGCCGGTCAGCGCCCCGCTGACCATTCTTTATGCCTTTGGAGACACGCTGTTCTGTCGGACGTCTGATTCGCAGACCCGCGTGGTTCAGGACGTCAAAAGTACACTGATCCGTGCTAAAGATTTACGCCATCCGGTCTATGCCCGTGCGCTCTACCATCAGGAAACTAATGAGCTTGAGCTGTCCGGTTTTGCGTATGTGGAGGTGTTGCCGGAGCGGCGCGCTTCAATCCGTGTGCGCATGAAGGGGCTGTTCCAGGTGGTGATCGAGGCCGGCAAGAACCGTTTCAGCGGCCGTTTGCGCGTGTTGTCGCTGCATGGCTGTGCTGTTGAAATATCCGACCGGCAACTGTTGGAGAATTTTACATTTTTCTACCTGAACATGGAGATGCCGTTCAGTACCTTCAAGGGCAAAAACACGGCTCGGGTCATGGCCCGGCTGCTCAGGGTCGATCAGCTGGAGCGATGTGCCCAGTGCATCTTCATGTTTGAACACGACAACACCACCGAAGACCAAGTCGGCCGACTGTTGATGCAGCGCCAGACCGAGATCATCCGCGAGCTGAAATAGTTTACACCCAGCCGCTGCTCATGTATCATCCCCTGCAATGAAACGTATCCTCAACCTATATATTATCCGCGAAATCGCCTCCCTGTTCCTGCTTGGCATCGTTGTCTTTACCTTGATCCTGCTGATGGGACGCCTGATCAAACTGACTGAAATGGTGGTTTCCCGCGGTGTGCCGTTTGCTGACGTGGCCAGGATGATCGCCTGTCTGATGCCGTCGTTTCTCGTGTTTACCCTGCCGATGGCCTTTCTGCTGGCGGTACTGCTCGCCTTTGGCCGCCTGTCTTCCGACAATGAGATCACCGTGCTCAAAGCCGGCGGCGTCAGCCTGCTGCAGCTTATGCCACCGGTGCTGGCCTGCGCCATCGTTACCGCGGCCCTGTCACTGGTGGTCAGCCTGTATGGCGTTCCCTGGGGCAACAGCGCCTTCAAGGAGATGAGCTACCGGCTGCTCAAGCAGAACGCGGCTGCCACCGTGCGCGAGAAGGTCTTCTGGGATGATATGCCCGGCATCATGCTCTACACCGACCATTACGACGAGGCCAACCGTCTGCTCAAGGGGGTGCTGATCCATGACGGCCGGGACAGTGCCAGGCCTCTGACCATCTTTGCCAGGCAGGGCAGGATCGGTACGGTTCAGGGTACCGAGGATACGCGCATTGTGCTGAACGACGGCAGCATCCACAAGAGCGGCTCCAAGGATGATTACCATCTGGTGCACTTCGATGAATACATCATGATGATCAGCCGCCCAGCCGGTGGCGGCGGTATCGGTCTGAACGAGCTGGATATGGGGGTCGGCGAACTGAATCGGCAGATATCCAATCCGGCCCTGCCCAAGCCACAGCGGCTCAAGATGGCGGCCGAACTGCACAGCCGCTTCGCACTGCCGTTCGCCTCGCTGGTGTTTGCCGTGCTGGCAATGCCGCTCGGCATCCAGAACAGGCGTTCCGGCAAGTCGGTCGGTTTCTCCCTGAGCATTGCCATCCTGCTGGCCTACTATATTCTCATGTCACTGATGAAAACCCTGGTAGAAAAGGGCACCCTGCCGCCGTTGGTCGGCATGTGGGCACCCAACACGGTTTTTCTGGCTTTTGGGTGGTTCATGCTGCGCATGGCCTCGCAGGAACGCAGCTTCTCACTGCCGTCATGGCAGGACTTGACCAGACGGTTCGGGAAAGGGGCCTGACGTGGGGATTCTCAGCCGTTACATAGCCCAGAGCTGGCTGCGCCTGTTTGCGCTCTGTCTGGGTAGTTTCGTGTCGGTCTACCTGGTGCTGGATATGATGGAAAAGATCCCTCGCTTTCTGCGCGCCGGAGGCGCTCTGGGGGATATCGCCATGTTCTTTGTCTTCAAGATGCCGGAGATGATCGGTCAGACCGCGCCGTTTTCCATCCTGATGACCACCCTGCTGACCCTGGGGCTTTTGTCGCGCAACAGCGAGATCATAGCCATGCGCAGTTGCGGTGTCAGTCTGTTGCATATCTCCATGCCGATGGTCATGCTCAGCCTGGGGGTCTGTCTGCTTTTGCTGGTCAACACCGAACTGGTGGTGCCCCACAGCTATGAACGCATGGAGCACACGGAGCGGATCAGGATCCGCAAACAGGGAGCCAATGCGGTCTTCAGACGTAACAACATCTGGTTTCGTTCCGATAACATGATCCTGCAGGCCCATCTCTTCGAACCGCAGGAAAAACTGCTAAAAGGTGTGACGGTCTGGGTGCTGGAGGGGGGGATGAATCCCGTCCGCCGCATCGACGCGGAAAGCGCTGTCCACAGGGAAGGCGGCTGGGAACTGCAGAAAGCACTGGTCAAGGATTTTAGTCAGGGCGCCGGTTTTGCCTCACAGCGGCTGGCGGCCATGCCGATCCCCATCGGGCTCAAGGCCGATGACCTGCGTGTGCTGGACAACAATGCGGACAACTTGAGCTTTGCCAAACTGAGGGAGTACTCCGATAATCTGCGCAAAGGCGGCTACAAGGCCTACCGTTACCAGACCATGATGCACAACAAACTCTCCGCGCCGTTCGGCGCCCTGGTGATGGTTATACTGGGGATTCCATTCGCATTGCGCAACAGCCGTTCCGGCGGCATTGCCATGGGCATCGGCGCCAGCGTCGCCATCGGTTTTGTCTTTTTTGTGGTCAACGCCATGCTGCTGTCGTACGGACGCAGCGGGGTACTGCCACCGTTTGTGGCCGCCTGGGGCGCCAACCTGATCTTCGCCATGAGCGGCATCTGGCTGGCCATGACGGTCAAGAATTGATAATGGCGTTACCGTTCAATCGTCAAACATGATTGCGCAGCATAAGTTCCGCCGGGTGTGGTGACAGGTAGACCTGATTTTGAAGGTATGGCTGTGCGTATTTGCGCACATAGTGTCTGACCAGGGTCAGCGGCACGACCAGCGGCACCAGCCGGTCGTGGTACTGGCCGATCACCTCCAGCAGTTCCGCCTTTTCGCTACTGTCCAACTGTATCTTGAAATATCCCATGATGTGCATCAGCACGTTGGTCTGTTTTTTTACCGTAGCGTGCAGCGCCAGGGCTGACATGAAGTGCTGTTCGTACTGCCGCAAAAGCTCCTCCTGTTCCTGTTCCCTGCCATGGGCAACCAGTCTGCCCAACTCCCGATATGCTTCGATACTGTGTGACATGACCAGCAGTTTCTGGCGGGTGTGGAACTCCACCAGCGCCCCCAGGTCCGGTCGACCGGCCAGGAAATCCTTCCAGCGCCGGTAGCTGAAAACACGCTCCAGAAAATTTTCGCGGATATCGGCATCGTGCAGCCGCCCCTCCTCCTCCATCGGCAGCAGCGGGAAACGTTCCGTCACTGCGGCAGCGAACAGGCCTCGCCCGGTTTTGGCCGGCATGCCGCTGTTGTAGACCTTGACCCGGTACAGTCCGGAACTGGGTGATTTGCTCTTGAAGATGTAGCCGCACAGATCTTCGGTTTCCATGGCGGCGGTTCTTGAATGGCAGAAGGCCAGCATCTGCCCGGTCAGATCCACCCGGGTGCGGTTGGTCATCAGGCGCGGTGCCGCCGGATCACCCTCCAGCCGCATGGCTTCGCGCGGCACCGGCAGTCCACAGCCTATCTCCGGGCAGATCGGCACGAACTGGAAGTAATTTCCCAGGGTATCGGTGATGTAGCGGTCCAGTTTGTGACCGCCGTCATAACGGACAGGTTCACCCAGAAGACAGCTGCTGACGGCGATGCGGATCGGAAGGGTTGGCGGAGATTGCATGACAGCCTCCTTGCGGCAATTATGCCTGCAAACATGCAAAGCATTTAACCACAGTGTACACGGAGTTTTTTAGAGAAAAACAGTGATACTATTCAGCACAATATGTTGGCTTTAGGCCAAGAAAGCAGGTTTCACGTCTTTTCTTCGCCATGGGCCTCGAACAGGGTGGCGGCTACCCGCAGCTGCTGGGGTGTGCCCAGTACCAGCACGGTATCGCCCGTGGCGAGCTGCCAGACCGGATCCGGGTTGGGCACCATCTCATCCCCGCGTTTGATGGCCAGGATGGTGGCACCGGACAGACTGCGCAGTGTTCCTTCCCGCAAGCTTTGACCTTGCAGCAGCGCCCCGCCCACCACCTGGAAGGTGGCGATCTCGGCGCCGGAAAGATAGCTGCCGATGCCGATGGCGTGACTGTGGCGCCTGCTGATACTGCGCAGCATCTCGTAGCCGTCGCGCCGGACATCGCTTACGCATTCCTCGATCATGTTTTGTGGTATCAGGAAGGTCTTTAGTACTCTGGCCATGATTTCCACCGAGGTCTCAAACTCCTCCGGTATGACCTCGTCCACCCCCAGCTTGTAGAGTGGTTCCACCTCCATAACATAACGGGTGCGCACGATGATACGGATGGTTTTGCTCATGCGTCGCGCCTGGGCCACTACGCGCCTGCTGGCCACGGCGTCCGAGATCGCGACCACCATCACCCGGGCGTTTGTGATACAGGCGTGGGAGAGGATCTCCTGATTGGTGGCATCGCCGAAGATGATCTTTTCGCCCCGTTTCTTTTCCCTGGTTACGGTGAAGGGGTTGGTCTCGATGGCCACATAGGGCAGTTTGTGGTGTTTGAGTACCTTGGACAGATTGCGGCCATTCAGACCGTAGCCGACAATGATGACGTGATCTTCCAGTTTGCGCTTGCGCTCGCTGCGGGCCAGCGAACCCTTGCCGTGCATGAACCGGTTCGGCAGCAGTGGCGCCAGCCGGTCGGCCAGAGCGGGTGAAATGTTGATCAGAAGTGGTGTCAGCCCCATGGTCACGATTGAGGCGGCCAGAAAGAGCTGGTACAGCTCCGGGGACAGCAGCTTGTATTGCAGGCCGGTCATGGAGAGTACAAATGAAAACTCACCGATCTGTGCCAGAGACAGGGCGGAGATGATGGCGATCCTGCCCGGTATGCCCAGCATGACGACGGCAGCGGAACTGACCGCCAGCTTGATTACCAGTATGGCGGCCACGATGGCAATGATCACCAGTGGTTGCCGGATGAAGATCGATGGATCCAGCAGCATGCCGACCGAAATGAAAAACAGGCTCATGAATGCTTCACGGAAGGGTATCAGGTCGCTGACGGCCTGGTGGCTGTAGTCCGATTCGGAGATGGCCAGTCCGGCGATGAAGGCGCCCAGGGCCAGTGACAGCCCGGCCTTGGAGGTCAGCCAGGCGGTGCCGAAGCCGATAACGATGATGGTCATGATGAACAGCTCGCGGCTGCGGGTGGCGACCACATGGCCGAACAGCCAGGGCATCAGCACGCGGCAGCCGTAGTAAACCGCCAGCACGACACCGACCGCCTTGACACATAAAAATAGCACATCCAGCCAGCCCTGCACGGCGCCGGCCAGAAGGGGCGTCAGCAGCATCAGCGGCACGATGCACAGGTCCTGGAAGATCAGGATACCCAGGGCGATCTTGCCCTGGGGCGTGTCGATCTGGCCTGCATCCATCAATAGCTTGATCACGATTGCCGTACTTGAGAGGGCCACCAGGCTGCCGAAGAAGATGCCCTGGTTCCAGGAGAAGCCCAAGGGCAGTACCGCCGCCATGACCACCAGCATGGTTACGCCGACCTGCGCACCGCCGCCGATCAGCACCAGGCTGCGGATGCGCATCAATTCGCCGATGGAGAGTTCGATGCCGATGGTGAACAACAGCAGGATGACACCCAGCTCCGCCAGTTGCTCGACCTGGTGGGCCTCCCTGATCAGCCCCAGGGCGTGGGGGCCGGCCAGTATGCCGCTGGCCAGAAATCCGATGATTGATGGCATCTTGATGGTACGGAAGAGGATCACCATAACCAGGGCGATGCCGAACAGGATTTCAATGTCGAGGAGAAAATTATCAATCATGGGGAGCTTTCCTGTGCGAGATTGCCGGCTATTTAATCAGAAAAAGCCTCAAAGCACAATTGGTGCTGTGGAAAATTATGCCTGGATATCCGCATTGTCTGCAATGTGGGTTTTAGCTGCGGTTGCTGTTTGTCAGTTGGCTGAATCTATTGTACATTCCATATACGGCAGATGACAGGCGGGTTCTGTACGGGGCCTGCCGAAACCGGGGAAAGGGGACGAAATGTCAAGCGCTCACCCGAATGATACGAGCAACGCTTCTGTCAGCAGCCTCAGGCAGCGCATCTATACAATCATTTTCGAGGCCGATACTGTCGCCGGCAGGTTTTTTGACCTGGTGCTGATTTTCTTGATCCTGCTTTCGGTCGTGCTGGTGATGCTGGATAGTGTGCCCGGTATTCATGAGGATATCGGCGATTGGCTGATCGCCGGGGAGATGCTGATTACCGTGCTGTTTACCATCGAGTATATCCTGCGCTTATACAGCGCCCGTCGTCCGGGGCGCTATGCCTTCAGTTTTTTTGGTTTGGTGGATCTGCTGACAATCCTGCCCGGTTATGCCAGCCTCATTTTCCCGGGGCTGCATTTTCTGGCAACCATCCGCATCGTGCGGGTACTGCGCATCTTCCGCATCCTCAAACTGGTGCAGTTCATCGGTGAAGGCAGTAATCTCTGGCAGGCCCTGGTGCGCAGTCGGCACAAGATAACGGTCTTTATTACCACAATTATTACCATTGTAGTCTTTGTCGGCAGCCTGATGTACCTGATTGAAGGTGAAAAAAGCGGATTTACCAGTATTCCCAAGAGCATCTACTGGGCAATTGTGACCATGACCACGGTTGGCTACGGCGACATAGCCCCCCAGACCGCCTTGGGGCAGATGGTGGCATCGCTGCTGATGGTGACCGGCTATGGCATCATTGCTGTACCGACCGGTATCGTTACATCCGAGATGATGCGGCCACTCCAGCCCTTGGCAAGCGAGCAGGTTTGCCCCTGCTGCGGGCAACGGCTTGAAGGTAGGGCTCATGCGGCTGCCGGGGATCAAAAAACAAACGGAGGTGGACAATGAAATTATCCTTTGTGGCTTCAATGGCGCTGGCCGGTGTGGCGGCATTTTTTGCGGTGCAGAACTCCCAGGTGTCCCGGGTCAGCTTTCTGGGCTGGTATTTCGAGGCGCCGCTGGTGATGACCCTGCTGATAACCTTCAGCGCCGGCGCGGTTACAGCCATGCTGATGCTTTGGCCGGCCACGCTGCGCAAGACACTGGAGATCAGGCGGCTCAGATCAGAGCTTAAATCCTGCCAGGATGCTGTGAAGCCGCCAGCAGGCATGGCTCAAAGCGATAGCAGCCCTGGCAGTAACAAGACCGATAATCCGGGAGGCCTCTGATGAAGAAGATTGTGACCATTACCATGAACCCCTCGGTTGACAAGAGCGCCCATGTGGCCCAGGTGATTGGCGACCGCAAGCTGTACTGCCATTCGCCACGTTTCGAGCCGGGCGGCGGCGGTGTGAACGTATCCCGTGCCATCCGCAAGCTGGGCGGTGATTCACTGGCCATGTTTCCTCTGGGCGGGCCTGCGGGTGAACACCTTAAACTGATGCTGCAGGGGGAGGGTCTGGTTTTTGAAACCATACCCTCTGCTGGCTGGACCCGCGAAAATCTGGTCATCCAGGAGGAAAACAGCGGCAGCCAGTTCCGTTTCGGCATGCCGGGCGCTCCGATGGAAGTTGCTGAATGGCAGGCCTGCCTGGATCGACTTGCATCGCTGGAAAACAGGCCGGATTATATCGTGGCTAGCGGTAGTCTGCCGCCAGGTGTGCCGGATGACTTTTACGCCCGTGTGGCTGAAATTGGTAGACGTCTGGACGCCAGGGTGATCGTTGACACTACGGGAGATCCGCTGCGAAGGGCACTGGATGCCGGCGTGTTCATGATCAAGCCCAACATCCGTGAACTTGTCGAGATGGCCAATGGTAGCGGATCGGCCGAGGCGGATCCGCATCAGGTGGCAGCCGGTATCGTCCGAAGCGGACGCTGCCAGGTGGTGGCCATGTCCATGGGTGCCGGCGGTGTGTTGTTTGTCACGGCGGACCGGCACGAGCATATGCGCACGCCGGTAGTGCCTTTCAAGAGCAAGGTCGGTGCCGGAGACAGCATGGTGGCTGGTACGGTGCTGGCGCTGGCCCGTGGCAAGGAATTGCGCGATGCGGTCCGGTTTGGCATCGCCTCCGGCGCGGCAGCTGTGATGACCCCCGGTTCCGAACTGTGCCGGCGTGAGGATGCGGAACGGCTGTACAGCCAGATGGAGAATGATGTTTAACCCATGAATGCCCAGATAATAATGAATACCATTGGCGGGCTGGCCCTGTTTCTGCTGGCCATGATGATGATGACCGACGGCTTGAAGGTGTTTGCCGGTAGCGGGCTGCGCAAGCTCTTGTCCCAATTTACCTCCACCCCGCTCAAGGGTGTGTTTGCCGGTATTCTGGTCACCGGGCTGGTGCAGTCGTCCGGCGCGGTGACTGTGGCCATTATCGGTTTTGTCAATGCCGGCATGATGACACTGCGTCAGGCGCTTGGGGTGGTGTTCGGCTCAAATGTGGGGACAACCATGACCGGCTGGCTGGTCAGTCTGGTCGGTTTCGGACTGAATATCGAGGCGTTTGCCATGCCGCTATTGGCCCTGGGGGTGGGTTTGCGGGTTGGCAGCTCCGGCAAGCGATACAGGGGCCTGGGAGAGGCCCTGGCCGGGTTCGGACTGTTTTTTCTGGGGCTGGCCATTCTCAAACATGCCTTAGAAAGTGTGGCCCTGTCACATGGGGCCACTGCGGCAGTATTGCAGAGTGGCGGGAGCGTCAGTTTTCTTTTGATCGGTTTTGTTATTACAGTGCTGACCCAGTCCTCCAGTGCCTCCCTGGCGATTGTGCTGACCGCGGCCAGCGGCGGTATAATCGGTGTTGAAACCGCTGCCGCAGCGGTGATCGGCGCCAATCTGGGCAGCACCTCCACAGCGGCCGTGGCTGCCCTGAATGCCACCCCCAATGCCCGGCGTCTGGCCCTGGGGCACATTATCTTCAATCTGATCACCGGACTGGCGGCGCTGTCCATGCTGCCATTTATGACCCATGAAGTGGAACTGCTGGCCGGGATATTGCGGCTGGAGGGCAGCCCTGCAGCTGTGCTGGCACTGTTTCACACCGTGTTCAATACCATGGGGGTTGTGATCATGCTGCCCCTGGCCGGTCGTCTGAGCCGCCTGCTGGAAAGGGCCTTTACCAGCGTGGAGGAACAGTCCGGCCAGCCCCAGCATCTGGATATGACACTGACCGCCACCCCGGTGCTGGCGATTTCCGCCCTGCGGGCGGAACTGGCGCGACTGCGCGGTATTGCCAATCAGTTGGTGCGAGGGGCGCTGCTTGACTCCAGCCGGGATGACAGGGATGTGGAACGCCAATCTGACGCTGTCAGGTCTCTGGTGGTTGCCATCGCCGATTTTATCGGAGCGGTGCGTACCGAGCGCATGCCGCTGGAGGTGGGTGAAAACCTGGCCCGCAGCATGCGTATTGCCCGCTATCTGGGAGAGGCGGCCCGGCTTTCCGAGTATGCCGTACTGCTGCGCCACGAAACCGGGCGGGTCAGGGATCGGGAGATTACGGCCAGCCTGAGACGTTTGATCGACCGGGTGGGATATTGTTGTGAATTGGCTGGGCAGGACAAGATCTTTGCCGAGCATGATGATCAGCGACTGGCCGCACTGGAACGTTTCGAGGCGGCCTATCAGATTGCCAAGTCGGAACTGCTGGACGCCGTGGTGGAACGCCGGCTGACGGTTGATGAGACCGACCAGTTGCTGGGTAGTCTCAGTCATACCCGGCGCATGGTTGAGCAGTTGGTCAAGGCTGACCGCATGCTGCGCAGTCCTGCGGTCATGGATGTGATTGAGGCGGAGAAGCGGGATACCCGCACCGGGGTCTGATTGTTTTTGCAACTGAGTTCCAAAGGCAGGCAAGTGATATGAATATGGAAATATTGCTCGTATCGGGTCTGGTTGTTTCGGCTGTGATTTTGTTTGCCACCGAGCGTCTGCCGGTGGACCTGACGGCCATGATCATCATGAGCACCATGCTGTTGTCCGGAATTATCTCCACTGAGGATGCCATTAGCGGGTTCAGCAATCCGGCCACGGTGACCGTCGGCGCCATGTTCGTGCTTTCAGCCGGGTTGTTCAAAACCGGTGCGGTCAGCCTGGTGGGCAACCTGCTGGCCCGGGTGGGGCGGATCAGTTTTTGGCTGGTGCTGATTGTGATGATGCTGCTGGTTGGGACACTCTCTGCATTTATCAACAACACTGCGGCAGTTGCCATTTTTCTGCCGATAGCGCTGGGCATTGCCAGGGACTGCGGTGTGTCTGCCGGGCGCCTGCTGATGCCGCTCTCCTTCGCATCCATGTTTGGCGGTGTCTGCACCCTGGTAGGCACATCCACCAATATCCTTGTCTCATCCATTGCTGAACGCCATGGTTTGCCGGCCATCGGCATGTTCGAACC
>DAONZY010000002.1:45470-89099 GCA_035407085.1 Deltaproteobacteria bacterium
GACCTGCTCAAGGTGCGCTGCGATCTGGAAAACCTGCGCAAGCTGCGGGACAGGCGCGGCATCATGCTGCGTCATGGCGACAAACAGCAACTGAGCGAAGAAGCGGTGCTGGTGGAGGCGGTGGTTGCACCTGGTTCAGCGCTGGACGGACGCAGTCTTAAACAGACGCGGTTCCGCAGCCGTTACGGACTTCAGGCGCTTGCATTGCGTCATCGCAACCAGGTAATGCGGCAGAATCTGGAGCAGTCCCGTTTGCGGGCAGGTGACGTGCTTTTGTTCGAGGTGGAACAGGAACATCTTGAACAGCTGCGTGAAGACCGAAACTTTGTGCTGGTTTCCCAGGTGGAGTTGCCTGTGTTCCGCAAAAGCAGGATGTTGACCTCGGTCGGCATTGTGGTTGCCGTCGTGGCGGCTGCCGCCACCGGGACAGTGCCGATTGTGGCCGGAGCGATCATCGGCTGCATCCTGATGATCATGTGCCGTTGTCTGACGCTGGACGAGGCCTATGCCTCGATTAACTGGCAGGTGATCTTTCTGCTGGCTGGCGTGCTGACACTGGGGACTGCCCTGGAGAAGACCGGCGCGGCGCGGTTGATTGGCGGGTTTCTGGTTAACAGCCTGGGCAGCCTGGGGCCTGTGGCGCTTGTGTCAGGCCTTTATCTGGCCACCTCACTGCTGACCGAGATCATGTCCAACAATGCCACCGCAGCCCTGTTGGCTCCGATTGCCATTTCAGTGGCCGAAACCATGGGGATTGACTCACGTCCGCTGCTGATGGCAATCACCTTTGCCGCTTCGGCCAGCTTCATGACGCCGGTCGGATACCAGACCAACACCCTGATCTATGGCCCCGGCCAGTTCCGCTATGCCGATTTCCTGCGTATCGGCACCCCGCTTAACATCATCTTCTGGATCCTGGCCACCATCATGATACCTGCGTACTGGCCGTTCTGAAGGAGCAAATATGGAATACCTTGAAAGTGTGCAGTCATTTTTACAGGGGGCATTGAATACCGGTTTGGTTAATGTGGGAGGCACCCCTGTCACATTAACCGCATTATTCAAGTTATTGGTAATGTTCATGCTGCTTTTTTATCTGGCAGGCAAGATGCGATGGTTTATTGCCAATCGTCTGCTTGCCGGGACTCGTATGGATCTGGGGGCTCGCCAGGCCATAGGCTCGATCCTGAGGTATCTGGTTTTGATAGTCGGTTTTGTGGTTATACTGCAGACTGCGGGTATTGACCTGACGGCTTTGAATGTGCTGGCTGGCGCTGCTGGTATTGGGCTTGGTTTCGGCCTGCAAAACATTGTGAACAACTTTATCAGTGGTCTGATCATCATGTTTGAGCGTCCGATCAAGGTTGGTGACCGGATAGTGGTAGGTGATGTGGAGGGGGATGTAACCCATATTGGGGGGCGCAGCACCACGGTGGTTACCAATGATAACATCAGTATTATTGTGCCTAATTCCAGATTCATCACTGAAGATGTGGTCAACTGGAGTCATAATGACCGGCTTGTGCGTTTTCGGGTTCCGGTGTCGGTTGCTTATGGAACGGATTGCGATAAACTTGAAACCTTGCTTCTAGAGGTGGCAGACCGTAATCCTGATGTGCTCAAACAGCCGCCTCCTGCTATCAGGTTGATGGCATTTGGCGATAGTGGCCTGCAATATGAATTGCGAATCTGGAGCACTACGCTGATTCATCGCAAAGGGCTTCTGGTGAGCAGTCTTAATACTGCCATTTACAGGATTTTTGCAAAACATGGCATTGTCATACCTTATCCAAGACATGACGTGACTATTTTGAATAATGAAAGATCATTGTCTGAATAGCCCGACAAATCTAGCCAGCAGGTCAATGTGATAGATTGCTAATGCTGGGTTGATGGTTGCATTTTTCTTGCTCTTGTTGACTGGCGAGAGGGAAAGGAGCGGCATCGTGTCGATCAGGATTATTACAGGCCTTTTCTGGTTGCTTGTGCTGCTTTGAATGATTTTCATGTAAGCTATGACGTGAATGCATGCACGGATCAGCCGTCTGCCATGGAGTTAGTGTACACCAGGCTTCATACCAATATTCAGGACAATTTTAACAGGGCTGGGGTCGAAATTATGTCGCCGCACTATTCTGTACTGCGTGATGGAAATGCGGCCGCCATGCCCGCAGATTATCTGCCACCGGAGTATGAACCGCCAGCCCATTGCGTGAATTTGATACAAAAAACAGTTAGAATTCCTAAGATTCTGGTTTTGTCTGCCATCAAGCAAGAGGAGGATGGGAAATATGCTCAAGCGCATCGTACTATTTTTGATTACCAATCTGGCCATCATGTTTGTGCTCGGCATTGTGCTGAACCTGCTGGGGGTCGGACCGATGCTGGACCAGCAGGGGCTCAATCTGGGCAGCCTGCTGGTATTTGCCGCCGTATTCGGCTTTGGCGGATCGCTGATATCGCTGGCCATGTCCAAGTGGAGCGCCAAGCGTCTGACCGGCGCACGGGTGATCGTCAATCCGTCCAATGAAACCGAAAACTGGCTTGTCGATGTGGTAAGGCGCCAGTCGATGAAGGCCGGTATCGGTATGCCGGAGGTGGCTGTTTATGACGCCCAGGAGGTGAATGCCTTTGCCACCGGCATGCGCCGCAACAGTGCTTTGGTGGCGGTCAGCAGCGGTCTGTTACGGGCCATGGACCGTAACGAGGCCGAAGCGGTGCTGGCCCATGAGGTCAGCCACGTTGCCAATGGCGACATGGTCACCCTGACCCTGATCCAGGGGGTGGTCAACACCTTTGTCATCTTCGCCTCCCGGGTGGCCGGTTACCTGGTGGATCGGGTGGTGTTCCGCAATGAGCGCGGTCATGGCCCCGGCTTCTTCATTACCTCGATGATTGCCCAGGTTGTGTTTGGTATTCTGGCCAGCATCATCGTGATGTGGTTCAGCCGTCAGCGTGAGTTCCGGGCTGATGCCGGCGCGGCGGCCCTGGCCGGAAGGGAGAAGATGATCGCAGCGCTGCAGAAGCTGAAGGTTGCCTCCGGGCCTGCCCAGTTGCCGGAACAGATGGCCGCCTTTGGCATTTCCGGCGCCCAGGGGGGCGGTATCCGGCGGTTATTTATGACCCATCCCTCGCTTGAGGAACGGATCGAGGCGCTGAGGCAAGGCCGATGAATGCTTTGAAAGGCAGCGGGAAACAGGGTGGACAGCTTGCGGAATGGTATCGCAAGAGCCCGGATGAGGTGCTGACCGCGCTGGAAACATCCGCTGAGGGGTTGTCCGAACAGGAGGCCGCCAGTCGACGGGTACACTTTGGCCCCAACCGTCTGGTGGAGGAGGAGGGCATCAGCCGCCTGATGATCCTGCTGCACCAGTTTACCAGCCCGCTGATCTACATCCTGCTGATCTCCGCTGTCGTGACATTTCTGCTGAAAGAATATATCGATTCAGGCGTGATTCTGGCGGTGGTGCTGCTGAATGCGGTTATCGGCTACACCCAGGAGTTCAAGGCCGAGCAGAGCGTGCGCGCTCTCAAGCAGTTGCTGGTGGCCAAGGCCCGTGTGGTGCGCAATGGCCAGGAGCACGAAATACCGGGTAGCGACCTGGTGCCGGGCGATATTGTGCTGTTGGCCTCTGGCACGCGTGTGCCGGCTGACCTCAGACTGCTGCATACAAATGAACTGAGGGTTGACGAGGCCATGCTGACCGGCGAATCGCTGCCGGTGGAAAAAACGGTAAGCGCCATTGGGGACAGCAGCCTGACCCATGCCGATCAGACCAATATGGCCTTCATGGGTACTGCGGTGGTCAATGGCCGCGCCCGGGGCGTGGTTACCGCCACAGCCGCTGCTACCGTGCTGGGCGGTATTGCCGATGAAGTCAGGGATATCGGACTGGTCAAGGCGCCGATCCAGGAGAAGATCGAGCAGTTTTCCAAGCTGGTCGGGTTGATTGTAATGGGCGCCTGCGTTGCCATTTTCGCAGTCGGCTTGCTGTTGGGCGGTACGGTGCGCGAGATGTTCATGGTGGCGGTGGCCGCTGCCGTGGCAGCCATACCGGAAGGGCTTCCGATCGTGGTGACGATTGCCATGGCTGTCGGGGTGGCCCGCATGGCCAAACACAGCGCCATTGTCAGGAAGTTGCCGGCGGTGGAGACGCTGGGCAGCACGACCGTGATCTGCTCCGACAAGACCGGCACTCTGACCAGGAACGAGATGACCGTCACCAGATTGTTCGATGGGCGGCATATCTACGAGATCAGCGGCACCGGTTATGAACCGAAGGGTGAACTGCTCAGGGAGGGCAGGGGGCTGGCTGCTGACGACGATCCGGATCTGGCAATGTTGCTCCGGATCGGCCTGCTCTGCAACGAGTCCTTTATCTACGAGCAGGAGGGGCGCTTCCGAGTGGATGGCGACCCGACCGAAGGGGCGTTGATCGTTGCGGCACTCAAGGGCGGGTTGAAGTGTGAGACCGAGAAGGGCAGCTACCAGCAGCTGGCCATGATCCCCTTTGAATCGGAGCGGGGCTACATGGCCACGCTGCACCGTGATGGCGGCCGCAATCTGGTGCTGGTCAAGGGGGCGCCGGAACGGGTGCTGGAGATGTGTGGCCTGGACAGTCGCCAGATGGATGGTGTGCTTGATATCGCCACGGAGTTTGCCGGACAGGGCATGCGGGTACTGGCCTTTGCCTGGAAGGAGATTGCCACTGATCAGGAAGAACTGAGCCATCAGGAAGCTGAGCACGGGCTTGTTTTTGGCGGTCTGCAGGCCATGATCGACCCGCCCCGCGACGAGGCGATCGAGGCGATTGCCGGCTGCAAGCGGGCCGGCATCCGGGTGGTGATGATCACCGGTGATCATGCCGTGACGGCCCGGGCCATCGGTCGCCAGTTGGGGATTGTCGAGCATGCTGAGGATGTGCTCACCGGCCGTGAGCTGGAGGCTATGGACGACGACCAGCTGTTCGAACGTGTGCGCCAGGTGTCGGTCTATGCCCGTGTGGCCCCGGAGCACAAGCTGCGCATTACGCGCCAGTTGATCCGACACGGGCACATCGTCGCCATGACCGGAGACGGTGTCAATGACGCCCCGGCCCTCAAGGCGGCCCATATCGGCATCGCCATGGGCATCACCGGTACCGACGTGGCCAAGGAAGCCTCAGACATGGTGCTGGCCAATGATAATTTTGCCAGCATCTTCAGCGCCGTGCGAGAGGGCCGGATCGTATTCGACAACCTGCGCAAGGTGACCTTCTTTCTGATTCCCACCGGTGTGGCATCAATTGTCTCGATTATCATCGCCATGATTCTGGGTTTGCCGGTGCCCTATCTGCCGGCCCAGCTGCTCTGGATCAATCTGGTCACCAACGGGCTGCAGGATGTGTCACTGGCCTTTGAGCCGGGCGAAAAGGGGATTGTCAGGCGGCCGCCGCGTCCGCCCCAGGAGGGGATCTTTTCCCGTCTGCTGCTGGAACGGACGATCCTGGTCGGTCTGGTGATTGCGGTCGGTATCGTCTGGAACTACACCGAGTCACTTAAAGCGGGCAGTTCCATTGAAAGCGCGCGAACGGTTGCAGTCACCACCATGGTGTTTTTTCAGTTTTTCCAGGGCTGGAACAGCCGTTCCGAATACGAGTCGATCTTCCGGATCAAACTGCTTGGCAATCCTTTCCTGTTCTACAGCATGATTGTATCCACAATAGCCCATCTGGCCTTTATCTATGCGCCTCCGTTGCAGTGGATCTTCCGCAGCGTGCCGCTTGGCGCTGAAGAGTGGGTGCGTATCCTTGCTGTTTCCGCCTCGGTGCTGGTGGTGGTGGAACTGGACAAGTGGCTGCGGGCCCGCGCTGCCAGTAATGGTTGAATGTCAGAAAGCTGACTTGCAATATACTGTAATCATTAAATAAAATTATTAAAAACTGGCGATTTGTGGCTGCGGATGTTAGTCTTACACCGCATTGCTGGCAGACGAGGCTCTTGCAAACAGATTGTCGTCCCCGAATGGTTCTGTCGGGGATCGATTCTTTTCAATAGGTTCAAAGCTGGATTCCGGCCAGAAACCTGCCGGAATGACACGTTATGTGGCTTTTCAAGAAGCTCAGACGGGAGTGTTTTGGTCCGCTGCAAGGCTGATAGGCTGGCCCACTGCATGTGTCTGGTTATTGCTCCGGTGATTAAACATTCAAACCCTGCTGTAGGGGCGGGGCGCCCCCGCCCCGGATTGGGCGAGGCAAGCCTAGCCCCTACCATTCATATGTTTAACCACCGGATCAATAAAACCAGGATGGACTTCAGATAAGGGGGAGCAATGACTGCATCACTTGATCTGGCCCTGATCGGCAATTGCCAGGTCGGAGCGTTGATTGACAAATCGGCGGAGATGGTTTGGTGCTGCCTGCCGCGCTTTGACAGCGATCCGGTTTTCAATGCGCTGTTGAACCCGCATGAACCGGCCTCAGGGCAGGGGTACTGCTCTGTCGAGCTGGTTGGACAGTCCGGCAGTGAACAGTATTATCTGCCCAACTCGGCTGTGCTGTTGACACGTCTCACCGACGTTAGCGGCGCCGTGGTGGAGATAACCGATTTTGCGCCGCGTTTTCGCCAGCATGGCCGCATGTTTACCCCCATGATGCTGATCAGGCAGATCCGCCGCATATCCGGAAGTCCCAGTGTCTGCCTGCGTATCCGGCCTACTGTTGATTATGGCCGTGAGCGCTGTGTCTACACCCATGGCAGCCATCATGTCCGCTATGTGTGTTCAGACACGGTGCTGCGCCTGACCACCGACGCCTCGATCACAAGTATCCTGCAGGAACTGCCCTTTGTGCTTGACGACCGGTTGAACCTGGTGTTCGGCCCAGACGAAACCATCCACGAATCCATCCCCGAGTTGGCCCGGCGTTTTAGAAACGAAACCCTCAATTATTGGCAGGACTGGGTGCGCGACCTGGGCATTCCCTTTGAATGGCAGGATGAGGTGATTCGAGCCGCAATCACGCTCAAGATAAATACCTTTGAGGATACCGGGGCGATTGTGGCTGCCATGACCACCTCCATCCCGGAGGCGCCCGATTCGGGCAGAAACTGGGATTACCGTTACTGCTGGCTGCGCGACGCCTATTTTGTGGTCAATGCCCTCAACCGTCTGGGCACCACCCATACCATGGAGCGCTATCTCAGGTATCTGGTCAATGTGGTGGCAGGCGCCGAATGTGAGAGCCTGCAGCCGGTCTACGGCATCGATGGCCGGACGAGCCTGGTGGAGCGCGTGGTGGATACTCTGCCCGGTTATCGCGGCATGGGGCCAGTACGGGTGGGCAATCAGGCCTATGAACAGGTGCAGCATGATGTGTATGGCTCTGCTGTTCTGGCGGTTACCCATGTGTTTTTCGACCAACGACTGACCCAGCGCGGTGATGAGGCGCTGTTTCGCCGTCTGGAACCGCTGGGCGAGGCGGCCATCCGCGTATACGACAAGCCGGATGCCGGCCTGTGGGAGCTGCGCGGCAGCCGCCGTGTGCATACCTTTTCCAGTGTGATGTGCTGGGCCGCCTGTGACCGGCTGGCCTTGATCGCGGAAAAGCTGGGTCTGAATGAGCGGACCGCATACTGGCGCAATAATGCCGATGGAATCTATATGGAGATCTATCGCCGGGGGTGGAACGAGGATAAGCAGACTTTTGTAGCGTCATTTGAAGGGGAGTCGCTGGATGCCAGCATGCTGCTTTTGCATGATGTGGGCTTTCTGTCGGCCGATGATCCCCGTTTTGCTTCAACCGTGGCAGCCATTGAGCTGGAGCTGCGACGGGGAGACTATGTCTTCCGTTATGTGGAGGAGGATGATTTTGGCGCGCCGGAGAACGCCTTTATCGTCTGCACCTATTGGTACATCTATGCACTGGTGGCGCTGGGGCGCCAGCAGGAGGCGCGGCAGCTGTTCGAGAATCTGCTGGCCCGACATAATCGGCATGGCCTGATGGCCGAACATCTGGATCTGCACAGCGGAGAGCAGTGGGGCAATTTTGTCCAGACCTACAGCATGGTCGGCCTGATCAATGCCGCTATCCGGCTCAGCAAGCGCTGGGATAATGCATTTTAGGGAGGGGCAATGATATCATTCCGCTCGATTCACATGTCGCTCAGGTTTGTAATCCCGCTTTTCATCGCATTGGGGCTTTTGGCTTATGCTGTTGTTCCGCTGGTTGAGAATCTTACCCTGCGCTGGTTTGTGCGTGATATGGATATCCGCTCAAGCCTGATCGCCAATACCCTGAATGAACCGCTTTCCGAACTGCTGCAACAGGGCAACAGGCAGCGGATTAACTCCATGATGATGCGGGCCAGCCGTGACGAACGCTTGCTGGCCCTGGGGTATTGCAGCAATGAGGGGCAGATGCTCTACCGGACCCCTGCCTTCCCCAAATCCATTGGCTGTGCCACAACCAGTAACAGTGACAAGAGCGGGGGAACCCTGCATCAGCTGCCCAAGGGCTCTGTGCATGTGGCCACCTACCCGATGGAATTGGAGGGCGTCAAAACCGGTTCGCTGGTGCTGGTGCATGACATGAGTTTTGTGGAACGCCGCAGTGCCGATACCCGCAAATATGTGATTATTACCTTTGCATTGCTGGCGGTGGTGATATCGATTATCACCGTGTTTGTTGCCCATCTGAGCTGGCGTGGCTGGATGGACGGGGTGCGCGCCATGCTGCGCGGCGAGGGTGTTTTGAAGCCGTTTTCCCAGCCGGTGGTTGCCTCGGAGATGCAGCCGCTGGTTGGCGACCTGCGCACGCTGCTCCGTTCGCTGGATACGGAGCGACGCTTTGCCGATGATACGACCATCACCTGGAGCCCGGAAACCCTGCGCAAGCTGCTGCACAAGCAGCTTGCCGGTGAACGCGTTATTGTGGTCTCCAATCGTGAGCCCTATATTCACAGCCGTGAAAACGGCGAGATTGTGGTGCATCGTCCGGCCAGCGGGCTGGTGTCTGCGGTTGAGCCGGTCATGCGGGCCTGTTCCGGGACATGGATCGCCCACGGTGGTGGCAATGCCGACCGGGAGACTGTCGATCTCAATGATCGTGTAATGGTGCCGCCGCAAAAACCGGAATATAACCTGCGCCGCATCTGGATGAGCAAGGAGGAGGAGGCCGGATACTATTACGGTTTTGCCAACGAGGGGCTCTGGCCGCTCTGCCATATCGCCCATGTCAGGCCGGTTTTCCGCAGCAGTGACTGGGAATACTATGTTGAGATCAACCAGCGCTTTGCCGACGCGGTGGTCAAGGAGGCGGACAGCGACGATCCGGTCGTGTTGGTGCAGGATTATCATTTTGCCCTCTTGCCGCGCATGATCCGTCAGGCATTGCCCAAGGCAACCATCATTACCTTCTGGCATATCCCCTGGCCCAACCCGGAGTCGTTTGGTATCTGTCCCTGGCGGGAAGAACTGCTGAAGGGGATGCTGGGCAGCACTATTTTGGGGTTCCATACGCCTTACCACTGCAAGAACTTCCTCGAGACGGTCGACCGTTACCTGGAGACCCGCATCGAACATGAGTCTTCGACCATTTCACGGCGCGGCAAGCTGACCATGGTGGAGAGCTATCCGATTTCGATCCAGTGGCCTCCGCCCTTTCCCTCTGACAGTGATGCAATTGCCCGGATCAGGGTGGAAATCCTTGAACATCTGGGGCTGCCGGAGGATCATCTGCTGGGGGTTGGTGTGGAACGTCTGGATTACACCAAGGGCATTCTGGAACGTTTTTCCGCGGTTGAACGGATGCTGGAGCTGCATCCGGAACTGGTGGGACGTTTTACCTTTGTGCAGATAGCGGCGCCCAGCCGTTCGGCCCTGGAGGAATATCAGGCATTTGAATCCCGGGTCTATGCGCTGGAGGAACGGATCAATACCCGTTTCGGCGGTAGCGGCCGTCCGGCCATTATTCTCAAGGTTGAGCACCACGAACCGGAGGATATCTTTCGCTATTACCGTGCGGCCCAACTCTGCATGGTGACCAGCCTGCATGACGGTATGAACCTGGTGGCCAAGGAGTTTGTCGCGGCGCGGGACGACGAGCGCGGCGTGCTGATCTTGAGCCAGTTCACCGGTGCGGCCCATGAGCTGCATGAGGCGCTGATCATCAACCCATACCACGTGGAACAGACCGCCGAGGCGCTTTATCAGGCGCTGACCATGCCGGAATACGAGCAGCAGGAGCGTCTGCGCAGCATGCGGGCCATGGTGCGGGACTTCAATGTTTTCCGCTGGGCGGGCAGGATGCTGCTGGATGCCGCCCGGGTGCGGCAGCGTGAAAAACTGGCCGTGCGCATTGCCATGACCACTGATGCTGGAGACAATTGATGAGGTATCTGTTCAGTCCGGCTGCCCTGTCGGAATTGCATCGTTTTATTGCCGGTTCAACCCTGTTTGCCTTTGATCTGGATGGCACCCTGACACCGATTGTCAGTGATCCGGGCGGTATCATGATCCATGCCGAGGTGAATCACTGCCTGACCGAGCTGGACAGGCTGGCGCCGGTGGCGATTATCACCGGCCGTTCCAGTGCCGATGCCAGGGGGCATCTTGGCTTTACTCCACGTTTTCTGGTCGGCAATCATGGTGCCGAAGGTCTGCCAGGGGTGCGGGGGGATTGCGGCAACCATGTTGCCCTCGTCCAAGGCTGGATCGATCAACTGCATCAACTGGTGCCTGGCATGCGGGAAATGGGTATCGTTATTGAGGATAAAGGGGCTTCTGTCACCCTGCATTACCGCCATGCTGCTGATCCGGAAAAGGCGGACGGGCTGCTGCTGGAGGCCATATCGTCCCTGAATCCGATTCCGCGCCGGGTGGGGGGCAAATTTGTAGAAAATCTGGTGCCGCAGGGGGCGCATAACAAGGGTAGCGCCTTGCTGTCCCTGATGTCGCACCTGTCGTGCCGCCGCGCCATCTTTGTCGGAGATGATGTGACTGACGAGGATGTATTCCGGCTTGATAATCCTGATGTGCTTGGTATTTGTGTGGAAAAGAGGGCGGGAAGCGCCGCCCGGTATTATCTGAAGGGGCAGTATGAGGTGATCAGACTGCTGCGTGAGATTGTCAACCAGCTTTGACAGCTCCGCAGTAGTTTTGCAAAAGGCTTACTTTAAAAAGAAGCGGATCGCCTTGTAGATAACATCAAACAGATCCGGGTCGGACTGGCGCAGCGGGTCGAAGAAATTGTCAGAACCTGAGCCATTTCCCTTTGTGGCGGCCAGTTTTGCCCGCCTATCCTGTTCCTTCTTTATATCCTCCAGTTTGGCCTGTTCCTTGCGTTCCTTGTCCAGCAGTTGCCCTCCCAGCTTCATCCATTCGAAAAGGTGGCGTAGTTCGCCGCCGTCCAGCCAGATGCCGTGTTTCTTGCAGTGATCCACAATCACCCCGCTGCGGGTACCGAAATTGACCCGGTGCATCAGTTGAGAACAGACCGGACACTTGATGTAGGCGATCGGGTGTGGGCAGGGGTCGCGGTGCAGATTGATGCTATCCAGTCCCCTTTTGTCGATCAGATACACGTTTTTGACAGTGGCTTCCAGCAGCGCCTCCAGCTCTCCCGGATCGAAGAACAGCCCCAGGCAATCATCGCATCTGTCGATCAGGAACCTTCCGTTCAGTTTCAGGTCAATGGTCTTCAGTCGTTTGTCACAGCGGGGGCAGATGCGCGGCGAATCGTTTTCGTGGGTGGTGTAGTAGTGGATACCTTTCAGATCGATATCCGTACGGTTTTTGCAGTATTCACAGACAAGCTTGCCATCGGGCAGCGGGGCGTTGCAGTTTGAACATCTGGCCATGTTGCGAGCCTTTCCTTGTGTGTCAGCGGAGTTGTCCCGGTAAGATATCAGACAATCAATGATTTGTTAATCAGGAATCATATCTCATAATTGTGTTTGAGTTGCCTGTGGTGATTGATGTACAATATAACAGTGTTTAAAAAAACGTGTCTGCATTGACAGGCGCGGCCTTTCGGTTACATTTATAGTCATTGCCAATCAACAATTCCAAAATCCGCCCCTGATCCCAGGCAGAACAGAAATCAGCAAAATAACAAGGAGGTTTGCAATGTCAAGATTAGTTGCAGCAATGTCAGCCCTGATCGTGGTCATGTGTTCGGTAATTGCATTTGCCGCGCCCAGCCCGCAACTGCGCCAGTGCGTACAGAACAACAACGCGTCCCACGCCCAGGTATGGCAGATGTTCATCCAGGCTCGCAACCGCGGCAACATCAGCCCCGCCGAGCAGCAGCAGTTCCGCGCCATGGAACAGCGTCTCAACGCCATCAAGCAGAACCTGTCCCGTGGTGGCCTGACCCTGCCCGAATGCCAGCGCATCAGCCAGGAGATCGCCCGTGAGCGCGCCACTGTCCAGCGCATGGCCGCAACGCGCCGGTAACGGTTACTCATGGATGTAACAAAAAAAGCCGCCCTGTTATGGGGCGGCTTTTTTGCTGTCAGGAGTTTGTTCAGCTGCTGTGCAGCACCTCGTAAACCTTGTGTGCCAGTTGTTGAATGTTGAAGGGTTTGTGGATGAAGTCCAAACCGTCATCCAGGATGCCGTGTCGGTCGATTATATCTGCCGTGTAGCCTGACATGTAGATGCATCTGGTGCCTGGGCAGAGTTGGCTGATCTGCCGGGCCAGCTCCTTGCCGTTCATCTTTGGCATGATTACATCCGTAATTAGCAGATCAATTTTGCCCTGATGGTTGGTGGCCATGGTGATTGCTTCTTCAGGCGTATTGGCGGCCAGCACATTATAATTCAGTTCCGTCAGGATCAGCCGTCCCAGTTCCAGAATGGCGATTTCATCTTCCACCAGCAGAATGGTTTCTCCCTTGCCTTGCAGCAAATGATTATCCGCCGAATCTTGTGGGTGTTCAGCGTTTTCGCTGCTGAGCGGCAGGTAGATGGTGAACGTGGTGCCTGCTCCAACGGCACTGGTTACATCAATGACGCCATTATTCTGCTTGACGGTGCCGAATACGGTCGCCAGACCGAGACCGGTTCCCTTGCCGATTTCTTTGGTGGTATAGAATGGCTCAAAGATGTGATCAAGCACTTGCTTGTCCATGCCGCAGCCGTTATCGCTTATCGAAAGGGTGGCATACTCTCCCGGCTGACAATCGGTATGCATGGTGCCAATGGTGTTATCGAGATGACGACAGGAGGTGCTGATGACAATCTTTCCAGTGCCTGCAATGGCATCGCGCGCATTTACGCACAGGTTCATCAGGATCTGGTCCAGTTGTCCTGGATCCATTATGACCAACAGGGGCGACGGCTCAGGGCGCCACTCCAGCTCAATTTCCTCGCCGATCAGTCTGCGGTGCATCTGCAGTGTGGCGGCCACCGCTTCGTTCAAATCCAGCTGCCTCGGTTCGATCGCCTGTTTGCGGGCGAAGGCGAGCAGGTGTCTGGTTAGTTCTGCCGATCGTTCTGCCGCACCCAGGATTTCCTTCAGATCGGATTGTATCGGATGTTCGTTCGGAAGTTTGATCATGGCCAGTTCGGTTCTGCCCATGATGACCACCAGCATATTGTTGAAGTCATGGGCCACACCGCCGGCCAGACGACCGACCGCTTCAAGCTTGCGCGCCTGCATCAGTTCTTCCTGTAACTCCAGGGCTGCTTTTTCTGCGTGCTTGCGCTCGGTTGTGTCGCGGAAGATACCCTCCACCCCCTGGATTTCTCCGTTATGATCACGCCAGAAGGTGCTGCTGGTGGAAACGTTAACAGGTGAGCCATCCTTTTTTTTCAACACGACTTCATAGTCGCGTACAGCCCCTTGCTTATGCAGTATATCGAGCATGGCAGAACGCTCGGAAGGATAGAGCCAGAAAGCTGCGTTGTGACGCCCCAGCAATTCTTCAGGTGACTCATATCCCAAAAGGGTAACGCCGGATGGGCTGACAATGATCAGTTTTCCATCCTTGTCCGTGCGGTAATAAACATCCTGGATATTTTCTATAATGCTGCGGTAACGCGCTTCACTTTCCCTTAGCCGTTCTTCACCGGCCTTGCGCCCCGAAATGTCGGTGTTTGTGCCGCTCATAAGCAGCGGATTGCTGTTGTCGTCAAACTCCACCACATTGCCGCGCCCAAGGATCCACAGCCAGTGACCATCCTTGTGGTGCATGCGGAATTCGCAGCTGTAGGCTTTTTCGCCCTTACTGGATATGGCCAGACGCACGTTCTCGTTGCGTCTGGTCAGGTCGTCGGGATGGCAGAGCTCTTGCCACTGCTCGCCGTCCATCTTGAATGCCTGATCTTCATAACCCAACATCTGATACCATCTTGGACTGTAATAGCTGTCTTTGCTTGACAGGTCCCATTCCCATATGGCATCGGACGTGGCTGAAATGGCACGGAACAGGCGACGTTCGCTCGCGCTCAGGGCTTTGTCTGCCTTGCGTTTCAGAGACATGGTGCGGATATGGGAAACGGCAAGGCCTGATACGAATAACAGCCAGAGCGCGGTTGTTGCTGCTGACATGGTGATGTAGCGGCTCTTGATCCGTTCGACCGCATTCAGCGAGATGCCGACATTGACTGCACCTGCAATCTGTCCATCGGCAGAGTAATAAGGCCCGATAATGTCGATGGTCTTTTCATTGTGATAGGGGGAGGAGGGATTGTCTGCGTCGCGGACGTATGTCTGCACGATGCGCCGGTTTGTGCGGATGCTTTCACGGATGCCAGGCTCGTCGAACACCATGCCGATCCGGACGGGATTGCTGTGTGCCAGGGCCTTGCCGTTCATGTCCATCAACAACAGGTAGCTCAGGTCTTCGGTTTTAGCGGCGATGCGCTCCAGATATGCCTGCCTGGCTGCCGGTTCCAGGTGAGGCATTACCGATTGCATGTGGTCGACCGTTTCGGTGGCGCGTTTCTTCATCTGATCCACATGGAAAGGAAAGATCATCTGCATGAAGAAATAGCTGAAAACCGTTATGAACAGGAGCGACACAAACAGCAGGCCGCCCCAAAACAGTTTTTCGTTTTTCATTTGACGCGCCTTTAGGGTCAGTTTTTGGAACTGGTGCAGGAATTATAGCAGATAAGCTGGGGATGGCATCCTGTGGTGGGAATATCGAAGATCAAGGAAAGCAAAAAGCCCTCCGTTGGTGGAGGGCTTGTGGTGGATGAACTACTGGTACTGGATATAGACCGGTCTGGGGTTGAGCTTGAGCAGATCCTTGGGGGCCATCAGCGGATCACCCTTCTTTGTGTCGTTGTGGTAGAAGAGCTTGAAACCCGTATACTGGACTGGCTCGGCTACAATGTAGTCCTTGTAGGAGTCGCGCTTCAGCCAGGGCGCGCCCCAGCCGTCCATGTGCATGACAATCTGCACTTCCGGCCGCAGGGTGATCTTGCCGGCGTTGGTAACGCCGTTGCGGGTGAAACGATGCACTACAAAGACCTTGGGCGGCAGCTTGTGCTTTTTAACCAGCTCCTTGAGATAGTCGGAGGCATAGTTGACGTCGGCGGCATCATATGTGCCGATTTTCTTGCCCGGTTTGACGCCGCTTTTGATCAGGTTGAACTCCGGGTCGATACCCAGATGCACGTTCGGCTGCTTCAGTATCCATTCGAAGCGGGGCAGGATGTTGCGAATATCATCGTGGCCGGTCTGGATATCGATGAACATGATGGCGTTGATCTCTTTGGCCCATTCATATACCTGATTGATGATCTTGTCCGGGATGATCATGCGGTACTTGCCCGCCTTGCCCGGTTCTCCCTGGGCCACGACAGCAATCAGGTGCAGTGCCGGCTGAACCGGCATGGACGGGTCGGCGGCTTGCCATTTTGCTGTTTCCTTTTTCAGACGGGCCAGCATCTCGTCCTTGGGAAATTCTCCCAGGGCGCCCATCCGCTTGGAGAGCGGGTTGCCGTAATAGGCCACAATGCGCTTCTGTGGCAGTATGGCGCCTGGCAGCGCAGCGGGCATTTTTACCGGCCATCCCATTTTACGGGCGAATTCCGGGTCTTCTCCGGCACTGTATTTTACCTTGGTTGCCGTAAGTGATGGTTTGTTGGCACGCAGGGAGGTGGTGCTGTTGGTGAACGGTGCGACCTTGGCGCTGCTGCTGGCGGGCTGCACTGGCTTGACATTTTGTTTGGCGGCAGTTCTGGCGGCGGACAGGCTGGCAATTTTTTCTTCCCAGCAACCGAAAAGTGAAACGGATAAAACTAAGGCGGCCAGCAGGCAGGCGGCTGCCCGTGCCGGTTTGATAGTGCGGTGCGGCTTCAGGGGGGAACTCCTTTTGAAATCATGCAACACGACCTGAGTCGTGGTTTCGTTGAAATAAAAAACCACAGGAACGATGTCCGGTGGCTGTGACAGCAGCGGTTATATATCACTTCCTGACAGGGACGGCAACAGCTTATTTGGACAGTCGGCTGTACCTGTCGCCCGGTTTGGGATATTATCTGATCAGTGTATTCAAAACAGATTCATGATGGGAGGTCTGGGATGTCATTCAAGGGATATGTTCAGGTATATACGGGCAACGGCAAGGGCAAGACCACGGCTGCGATCGGTTTGTCCATCAGGGCCCTGGGGGCGGGGATGAAGGTCTGTTTTCTGCAGTTCATGAAATCAAAGGTCTACAGCGAGCACAATATCCTGCCCGGTATTTCGCCCGACCTGACATTGGAAACAATCGGCAAACCATATTTCATAGCGGTTGAGGGTAGTCTGTCGCCGGAACAGCTGAAGGAATGGGGCGATGATGTGGTGGTGTTTCCGGCCGGCAATCCACCCGCCGATTACCAGGCCATGATCAGCGCCGGCCTTGAACGGGCCAGGCAGGCCGTCGTCTCTGGAACTTATGACCTGGTGGTGCTGGATGAGATCAATGTGGCGCTGTTTTTTGGTCTGGTGAAATGGACAGAGGTCGAGGCAATTATCGACAGCAGGCCGGCTCATGTGGAACTGGTGCTGACCGGGCGAGGTGCACCGGCTGAGTTGATCAGAAAGGCCGATCTGGTGACAGACATGCATGAGATCAAGCACTATTACAGCAGTGGTATTGACGCACGCAAGGGTGTGGACTGCTGAACCCCGCTGGGCGGGGTTAGTCCCTGTACTGTGGGTTGTGCATGTTGATAAAGGCGGTGCTGCGCTTTTCGGCAAAGGTGAGGTGTTCCAGCATGGCCTGTCTGGCCGCATTGCAGTCCCTGTCGCGGATTGCTTCATAGATCTGGCGGTGATCGTTGAAGAGGATCTGGTAGTCCTCATTGGTGATGTAAACTGCCCGCCAGACGCTTTTCTGGAATTCCTTCATGGCGTCAAACAGGCTCTGTATCAGGTGCAGCCAGACAATGTTATGGGTGGAACGGGCGATGACGATGTGCAGATTGGCGTCCAGTTCCTGGGATGTTTTTGTGTCGCCCAGGTGACTTTCCATGCCGTCAACGATCGCTTTCATCCTCTGCAGATCTTCTTCGGTTGCCCTTTTGGCGGCATAGTAGGCGGTCCACGACTCAATTCCCTTGCGCACTTCAATTACGTCCAGTGCGCGTTCCTGTTCGGCCCGGATCAGTTCAAACAGGTAGTTGCCAACCGTATCACCCACCAGCGACTGCACCACGGTGCCGCCTCCCTGGTAGGACATGACCATGCCTGCCGAAGCCAGCAGATTGAGTGCTTCGCGCACTGAAGGCCGGGAAACCCCGAACATCTCAGCCAGCTCGCGTTCTGGCGGCAGCTTGTCGCCCGGTGAAAAATCACCAACCAGGATAGATGATCTGATCTGGTCGGCTATCTGCACAGATACCTTTTTGGGTTTGATGGGTTGAAATTTCATTGTTTCGGCACTTTCAATCTGTTTGGATAAATTGCGGTGGCAAGCATGTGCTGTCCGGCTTGCGTGAACGCCTAAAAGGCTTTTATATATCCATGGTTATCTCTTGACCGCCAGGTTCTGTCAAGCAAAAATCTGCAAAATGACCGGTGTTTCCCGTGCTGTTGCTTTATCTTCGAATGGATTTATGGTAGCGATAAGTATCATGAATGGACAATTGGACAATTACCGCAAACTGATTGCAAAAGTTGATGCCCTGTGCAGTGGGATCGAACACCAATTGGGCGGGTTCATTACCTGCCATGCCGGATGCGGCAGTTGCTGCAAGCGGATTTCCCTGTTTCCGGTGGAGGCAGCGGCCTTGCAAAGCGTGCTGGCCGAACTGCCCGGAGATCAGATCGAGGCCATCCGTCGACATGTTTTAACGGCGGACGGCGAGGTCTGCCCGCTACTCAAGGATGGACGCTGTCTGCTCTATGGGGGGCGACCGATTATCTGCCGTACCCACGGTTTGCCGATCATGTTCACGGATAATGGTCAACGCCGGGTAGACTCCTGTCCGCTCAATCTGCAAGGACTGGAAACACTGCCCGGTACGGCGGTGATCAACCTGGACAATCTCAATCAGCTGTTGGTGACGGTGAATGCCCATTATCTGCAGCAATGTAAGAAACCGGTCTCTGCAGAACGTGTCGGGATTGGGGAAGCAATACTCGGGACTCGTGTCCGTTGACCGTTGTCCGTCGCGTGAAATCAAATCTGTTTTCAGTCCAAGGAAGGAATGCATGATAAAAATCAAGCTGAAAAAGAACGAAGACCGCCGCATCAAGGCCGGGCACCCCTGGGTGTTCAGTAACGAGATCGCTGACATTGACGGGCCGCGTGAGACGGGTATAGCCGCAGAGCTTTACGATGCCGGCGGCGGTTTCATGGGGCGCGGTTATTATAATCCCAAGTCGTTGATTGCCTTCCGCATGCTGAGCCGCCAGCGAGAGGATATTGACAGCGCTGCTTTCTATGAACAGCGCATCAGGTCGGCATTGGCGCATCGGCAGCAGGTCTATCCCGCCCTGACCACATTCCGGGCTGTTTATGGCGAGAGCGACTTTCTGCCCGGCCTGGTGGTGGACAAATACGGCGACTATCTGTCTGTGCAGTTACTTTCAGCCGGCATGGAGCGGCGGCGAGCGCTGCTGCTTGAGGCGCTGGTTAATGTGTTCAACCCGGCCGGCATCATCGCCCGCAACGACGTGTCTGTGCGTACACTGGAAGGGCTGGATGAAAAAGTGGAACTGCTGTCTGGAAAAATCCCGGATGTGGTGGAAATGGAGGAAAACGGCCTGCGCTTCATGGTTGATCTGGCCGAGGGCCAGAAGACCGGCGGTTTTCTGGATCAGAAGGAGAACCACCAACAGTTGCGTACCATCAGCAAGGGCAGAGATGTGCTGGACTGTTTCTGCTATGCCGGCAGTTGGGCCGTGCATGCCGCGCATTACGGCGCGCGTTCCGTGCTGGGACTGGACATTTCGGCCCGTGCCGTGGAACAGGCTGTCAGAAATGCTCAAATCAACGGACTTGCGGAGCGGGTGGCCTTCGAGGAATGCGACGCCTTTGACCGCTTGCGTTCGCTGCGTTTCGAGGGGCGCAGTTTTGGGGTGGTGGTCATGGACCCGCCTGCTTTTGTCAAGAACAGGAAGAATATCGCCGAGGCCACCAAAGGCTATCTGACCGTCAACCGTCGGGCCATGGAACTGCTGGAGCCGGGCGGATATCTGATTACCTGCTCCTGTTCATATCACATGGGGCGTGAAGCCTTCCGCGATATGCTGGTGCAGGCCTCACGGCAGGCCAGGCGCGAGATGCGGCTGGTGGCTAACTGTGCCCAGGCCGCCGACCATCCGGTGCTGCTTTCCTTCCCGGAATCGGAGTACCTAAAGTGTTTTGTGCTGCAGGCGGTTGGATGAGAAGCGGTAGTCTGGTCACAACCTCAATGAAGATTGCCATTGTTTCGCCATACTCAACCGGCCCGGCGCGGGGCAATATCACTACCGTGCGCCGCATAACCCGGCATCTCTGTGCGCTTGGCGCAGAGGTGCTCGAATTGCCCGCCGATACCTGCAGTCATTTGCAAATGCGGCAAAAGCTGCGCAGTTTCCGGCCAGACATCATCCACGGCTTCCACGCCACCTATTGTGGCGCAACAGCGTGCCAGTTGGCCGCTGAAACAGGCATCCCCTCGGTTGTTACCATTACCGGCAGCGACATCAACGACCCACAGTTATCCGCACATCCGAATACCTTACAGGCCATGCAGTCGGCTTCGGCTATCGTCTGTTTCGACCGGACCGTGGCTGAAAAGGTGGCTACCCGATTCCCGCAGGCAAAGGCGCGAACGGAGATTATTCCCCAGGCAGTGGAGCAGTTGCCGGTCTTGGGGGCATGCGATTTCGGTATTGCCAGGGATGCCTTTGTGCTATTCCTGCCGGCAGCGCTCAGGCCGGTCAAGCAGGTTGAGTTCCCCATTGCCGCTTTGGCGGATATGGCTCGGAACCATGATCAATTGCGTCTGATTATTGCGGGTGGTGTCATTGACCAGGAATATGCCGAACAGATCAGATGTCTGCTGAAAACGGCACCTTTTGCCGAATGGTTGGGGGAAGTGCCTCGCGAACAGATGGGAGATCTGTATGTGCGGGCGGATGTGGTTTTGAACTGTTCGGTTTATGAGACGATGCCCAATGGTCTGTTGGAGGCAATGGCGCTGGGCAGGGCTGTGCTGGCAGCCGACATAACCGGCAACCATGTGCTGGTGCGTCCGGAAAAGACGGGACTCTTGTATTGTGGAAAAGAGGATTTCTGTCGCAAGGCAGAGGCTCTGTATGTGGATCCTGAGATGCGCCGGAGACTGGGCAGCAGCGCCCGCCGGTATGTGACGGAGAACTTTTCTCCACAGACCGAAGCTGCTCTGCACCTGAAGCTTTACAGCCGCCTCAAGGTTGAGTCGTGCACCCCGACGGCCTGATAACAGGCTGCAAGCTACCCTAGATGATTTCCCGAATCTGGCTGAACAATTTTTGAATATCCTTGCATGCAGCGATTTTACGCTGTTCCTCCAGCACAGACGTGAAGATGTCCTCAGTGGTCAGAGGATTGGCTGTGACTACCCGGAATACTGTGACAGCCTCGCCATGGTAGCGACCGGGGGTAAGCCGGGTGCGCGAGACAAAGGTCTTGCCGGCTTCCCGTTGCCGTTTCTGCATGCTTTCGATGATCTTGTCCATGACTTCGTTTATGCGGGTGATCTTTTCAAGCGGGGCGGAGTTCAGGGTTTCCTGTAGCCAGGCCGGCACATAGCGGTAGGTCAGGATATTCAGTTCCGGCTCGGAGATCAGTTCAAAATCCGGGTCTGCCTTGATGCGGTCGGCAAAGCTGCGGGCCAGGCTGATGCCCCGGTCGATCAGGATTTCGTAGCCTTTGCGGCCAATGATCGACAGTCCTGCGTGTACCAGCATGGCCATGCCGGGACGTGAGCCTTCCAGCGTGCGGCTGCCCAGATCCCTGGAACCGCGGCGGATGATATAGGCGGCATGATGTTCAATGGATGACAGCGTGGTCGGATCTTTGAACAGCACCATGCCGGCCCCCATCGGGGTGTAGAGCTGCTTGTGGGCGTCGATGGTGACCGAGTCGGCCCGTTCGATGCCGCGCAGCAGGTGGCGGTATTTTTCGGAAAACAGGGTCGGTCCGCCCCAGGCTGCATCCACATGGTAGTGGCACCCCAGTTCCTGGGCCAGATCGGCCAGTTCCTCCAGCGGATCCACATTGCCGGTTTCGGTTGTGCCGGCGATGCCGATAATCGCCAGTGGGCGAATGCCTTCGTTCTTTAACCGGTTGTGATGTTCGCGCAGTTTTTTCAGGTCGATGCGGTTATTGATATCCGTATCAACGGCGATCAGATTGTCCCTGCCGATACCCAGCACGTCGGTTGCCTTGCCCAAAGAGTAATGGCCCCGTCGGGATACCAGTATGGCCAGACCGTTGCAGTTCAGGTGCTGAAGGGCCTTGAACAGTCCCTCCCGCGAGATGCCCTTGAAATCTCCCGATGGCTTGCAAAGCCTGTTGCGGGCGGCCCAGAGGGCGGTGGTGTTAGCAATCGTGCCGCCGGAACAGAAGGCGCCCAGTGAGAACCTGCAGTTCTGAATCCACTTGGCATAGAAATCTTCAGTGTTGTTGTAGATCAAACGGTGCAGCATGGCCAGCACCTGGCGTTCCATGGGGGTGAAGGCCCGGGATGTTTCCACCTTGACCAGATTCTGGTTGAGTGCGGTCAGCACCCGTGCCAGCGGTATCATGAAATAGGGCAGGGCCGAAGTCATATGACCGATGAAGCCGGGTGATGCGGTATGCACAGATTGGGAAACCAGATTGTTTTTGAGGAACTCGGTATACTCGGAAACAAAGGTTGGGTCTTCCGGGATAATGGATGAGGAAAAATCCTTTTCGATTTCGTCCTGATCTCGCTCCACGGAAATGATATGTTCGTGCAAAAATCCCATCAGGTCTTTGGATATGGCCTGGTCGATGCGTCCCAATGTGGAATCTGGCGCTTCCGGTATGGTAAAGATGCGATGAATGTTTCCCAGAGTGGCCTGGGCGGCCTCTTTTGATTTGGGCATCGGTTGTGTTGTTCCTGTCTTTCAATGGGCATGCCAACTGGCGTTTGTATCAGCATCAACGGCAGTTGCCACACTGTGATAAAACGGATAACACTGTATACATAACCGATCCATATTATGTCAAATCTAAAACGGTTAGGAAAAATTGAGATATTTATATATTTTATATTGCCGTTTGCTGTCGTGCTATTCAGGGGTGAAATAAAAGGCCAAAGGCGACGTCTGCATCAGTTCAATACTCTTCTTTCCACCAGTTTCTTGCGGCGGCCAGGAACATCGGTTTGGGCATTACCGGTTCTGATACGGCCTTGAGCAGTTTTTTTGAAACCTTGCCGCTGGTAACCAGTTGGCTGGCCGCCTCCTCCACTGCCTGCAAGGATTGGTCAATGGCCGCAAACCTGGATTTACCCTTCAGGGCATGGGCGTGAGGTCTCAACAGTGCGGCCCTTAGCGGCATGTGGGCATTCTGGCCGGCGGCTTTAAGCCACTTGACCAGTATGTCGAAATTATCCACTTCGTAAAAACCGCAGACCGCCAGCAGCGCCAGGTCGGGCATCCTGCTGTGGCGCGAGGGGTGGCGGCAGCGGCCCTGTTTGTTGAAGATGAATGGATGGGCCAGGGGGATAGTCCGGTCCAGCAGTTTTTTCAGCGGCCCGGGTATGATGTCGACATAAAGCGGCGTGGCCAGCACCAGCAGGTCGTAGGAAGGAATACGCGCCAGCAGGTCACGCATATCGTCGTTTATGACGCACTCGCCGGTCGCCTCATTTTTCCAGCATGCAAAACAGCCGGCGCAGGGTTTTATGTCCAGCTCACGCAGATAGAGCACATCGGCTGTGACGCCTGCCCTGGCAAGCCCGTTACGGAAATGCTGCACCATGATCTCTGTAGTGCCGTTTTTGCCCTGTGGCGACCCCTGCAGGATCAGCACCCTCTCTGCTTTGTGCCATTTCCCCTGACTAAAATTGCGTTCATTTTCTGTTTCTGCGTACAAACCTTCCGGAACGGAAGTGGCTTCACTGTCTCCTGAAAACAGGCGACTGAAGCGCAGCATGTCCAGCAGACTGCCGCTGAAGCGGAACTCCTTGTGCATGGCGGCCTGCCATGGCTTTATGCGTTTGAGCGAGATATCCATCCAGGTTTGGGCTGAACACTCGATCAGGACATCCGCATCGGGCATCAACTGCTCTGCAAAGCGGCACTGCCCGTCGCTGATGATCAGCGAGTACTCGCCGCCGCCAGCGCCGGACAGTCGGAAGGCATAGGTTTTACTGACGCCGGCCGCTTTGCGCGGGTTCAGGAAATTCGGCATCATCTTCAACAGGCGTGCGGCTTCGTTATCGCTCATATTGTTTTCCCGGTGGTCTCTGGATGAGACCTGAATCCGTGATGCCTGCATGTCTACGTTGGTCCGAAAGCCCTCTGCCTTTGCGTTGCATGCAGATAGTGCCTTTTCGACGGAGGACCCACATGGGGATTGTTCTGTCATGACACGGCGACGTGTGGGCCCCGGCTCTTTCGAACACTACGACATTCTGGCGTCACGGATTCAGGTGAAGCTACTTCATGCCCGGCATGGCCGCCGGTGATGAGGTGTTTAGCATGATCTCGAAGGCCTCTTTTTTGGAAAAGCCCTGCTTGAGCAGTTCCGTATACAGGTTTTTCTTGAATGCAGCCATTCTGCGGGCGGTCTCCGGTTTTTCCGCGATGATCAGCTGCGCCTCAATCATCACTTCGGTCATCTTGCCCATCATCGGCACCATGGCCCCCATGGACATTTCCATAATCTGCTTCATCTCCTCCGGTGAAGGCTGCTGCTTGCCGTTGGCCGTTTGATTGGCAAAAGCGGTGGATGTTGCTGCCAGCAGCAGCATGGTGATGATCGTTTTTTTCATCTGGATGACTCCTTTGTAGGTTTTGTTAGGCTTACAACTACTAATTTCGTTGTTTTCTGACTTTTTTGTGCCAGAGTAGAAGGCATGTAACTAAACAGACTAGCCACGCAATATAAATAAAGGCGTACATAAAATTTTCACTATCTTCAACGGAATAGTCCAATTGTATGAATAAGGTATAAACTCCATATGCCAACGCGCATAAGATAATCACATAAACCACTTCCATAACTTCATCTTTTGTATATCTTGGGAAAATTTTCATATAATTCCTACAGTAATAATAATGTAATAAAATGAATTAGATAGCTTCGTAGACATGCTTTTTCCGGAAATTTACATATTTGATGATTTACAGGGAAAAACGAATTATTACAAGAGCATAATGTATTTCCGCAAAGCGATCTCTGTTCGTGCTTTTCGTGGACTGCCAATTCAATAGTATGCCTGTCATCATTCGGGATGACGCTTCAGTGCGCTTTGCCCCTGCACAGCAGCAGGCACATGCTGGTGTTTGATCCAGGCTGATTATTCCGCCCGGCTTTCATATCCACCAATGTCTGATAGACTTTAACCGTTCATGATCTCTGTCTGAAACGGAAAGCTGTGCAGACGTGGATAATGCATCTTGCCCCATATCCGCTTCGGTTTTTTCGGCTGAAGCGATGCACAGCCAGCCTGCGTCAAAGGTTTACGCATTGCTGGGTACCTCTTCGGCGGGGCTGGACTTAAGCGAGGCTGCTGCCCGTTTGTCACGCTGCGGACACAATACCATCAGCAGATCCAGTCTCACTCCGCTTTACAGAAAATTCCTCTCAAACTTCACCCATCTGATGGCGCTTTTGTTGTGGGCCGGGGGGGTAATCGCCATGGTTGCCCGGCTGCCGGAGCTGGCGATTGCTATCTGGACCGTCAATGTCATCAACGGCCTGTTCAGTTTCTGGCAGGAATACCGGGCTGACAAGGCCACCGAGGCCCTGCTGCTGATGCTGCCGCTTCACGCTCTTGTTATGCGTGCGGGCACGGAGATGCGTATTCCGGCTGAAGAACTGGTGCCGGGTGATCTGATGCTGCTGTCGGAAGGCGACCACATCTCCGCCGACGCGCGCCTGGTGTGGGAATCTGAACTGAGAATTGACCATTCCACCCTGTCCGGCGAGTCCCATCCCCTGCGCAAAACAGCCGAGGCAGTCCATGGCAACGGCCTGGGCAGCACAGAGTTGCCCAATCTGGTCTTTGCCGCTACGTCTGTGGTATCCGGCGCCGGCAGGGCGGTGGTGTATGCTACGGGCATGCAGACGCAGTTCGGCAATATCGCCCACCTGACCCAGTCCATTTCCGATGAATTGAGCCCGATGCAGCGCGAGGTGGCGCGTATCACCAAGATCGTCAGTGCCATGGCGGTTGGTATCGGCATGCTGTTTTTCCTGCTGGCGACCTTTGTGACCGGCATTACGGTTGAAAAGAGTTTTATCTTCGGCATGGGGATGATCATTGCATTTGTGCCGGAAGGACTGCTGCCCACGGTGACGCTGGCGCTGGCCATGGGGGTGCAGCGCATGGCCAGACGCAATGCGCTGGTCAAGCGTTTGTCGGCCGTGGAAACCCTGGGCTGTACTACGGTTATCTGTACCGACAAGACCGGCACACTGACCGAGAATGAGATGACTGTTACCAATATCTGGCTGGGCGGCAGTTGCCTCAATGTGACGGGCGGCGGCTATGCCCCGCAGGGCACGATTCTGGATGGTGCTGTGCCTGCTTCTGTGGTGAAGGGCGGCGGCCTGTATGTTTTGCTACTGGCTGCCGGCCTGTGCAACGATGCGCGCATCGTTACGCCAGATGAGGACCGGCCCGGCTGGACAGTGCTGGGCGATCCGACCGAGGCAGCATTGCGGGTTGTCGCGGTCAAGGGCGGGCTTGATCCTGAACAGGAGGAGCTGCGCCTGCCGCGCCTGCGCGAAATACCCTTCGAGTCGCGACGCAAGATGATGAGCACCATACATCGGGGAACAGGGACCGAGGACTGGGAAAACTGGGAGCCGGGTCTGGCAAATGCAAAAGACGGTGCGGTCAACGGTCAACGGTCAACGGACAACATAGTGTTTGTCAAGGGGGCGCCGGGGGAGGTGCTTGCCAGGTGCAGCCATATTTTACGGGATGGTCGGGAGCTGCCTCTAGATGAAAGCCTGCGTGCTGATGTCATGTCTGCCAATGACGATTACGCCCGCAGGGGACTGCGGGTGCTGGCAATCGCCGGGCGTAGCATATCGGCAGATTTTACTGATTTCAGGCCGGAGGCGGTTGAGATAGAGCTGACCCTGCTGGGGCTGGTGGCCATGATGGATCCGCCGCGACCGGAGGTGAGTGCTGCGGTGGATCAGTGCCGCAGGGCTGGTATCCGCATCATGATGATTACCGGGGATTACGGCCTGACTGCCGAGAGCATTGCCAGGCGCATCGGCATTATCGGCGAGGGGCGGCCGACCATCATCAGCGGCACGGAGCTGGACGGCCTGGGTGATGCAACGCTGAAAGAGGCGCTCAGTGGTGATGTCCTCTTTGCCCGTGCGACCCCTCAGCACAAGCTGAGGGTGGTCAATGCCCTGCGTGGGTTGGGCCATGTGGTGGCGGTGACCGGTGACGGGGTCAACGATGCGCCGGCGCTGAAACAGGCCGACATCGGCATCGCCATGGGTATTTCCGGCACCGACGTGGCCAAGGAGGCGGCGGACATGATCCTGACCGACGACAACTTTGCCTCGATCGTCAATGCCATCGAGGAGGGGCGCGGGATCTACTCCAATATCCGCAAGTTCGCCACCTATATCTTTACCAGCAACATGCCGGAGGCCTGGCCCTTCATCTTCCAGATCATGTTCAACGTGCCGCTGGCCCTTACTGTAATGCAGATTCTGGCCATCGATCTGGGAACCGATCTGGTGCCGGCCCTGGCCCTGGGCACTGAAAAGCCTGAGCCGGGGATCATGGACAAGCCGCCCCGTCCGCGCAGTGAAAGGCTGATCGATATGCCTCTGATGCTGCGGGCCTTTGTCTGGCTGGGCAGCATCCAGACGGCCCTCTGCTTTGCCGGTTTTTTCCTGCTTTATTGGAGTTATGGCTATTCCGATCTGCTCAATCTGCCGCGTCCGGACCTGTTGCCCTATGCCGAGCGGATGCTGACCGCTGACGGCCGGGTGTATGTGCTGGCTACCTCGATTTTTCTGGCTGGCGTGGTAACAACCCAGATCGGCAATGCCTATGCCTGCCGGACCGAACGCGCATCGGTGTTTTCAGTCGGTTTGCTCAGCAACCGTATGCTGCTGGCCGGATTTGCCGTTGAGCTGACCCTTGTGGCGGTGCTGATCTATCTGCCGCCGTTCCAGGGTATATTTGAACTGGGCACGCTGCCGCTGGAGTTCTGGTTTTTGCTGTTTGTCTATCCTCTGGTGATGCTGATGGCGGAGGAGGGACGCAAACTGTATCTGCGTCGGATAAGCACGAAAGACTGATGCTGCCTTTGGCGTGAACTTGTCATGTTTCCCGTGGAGGTGTTTCATGAAACTGATCGTAATCGGCTGTGGCCGTCTGGGGGCTGCCCTTTGTGAAGGCCTGAGCAGGCAGGGGCATCAGATCTCGGTGATCGACCGCAATCCGCACTCTTTTGAACGTTTGGCACACATTTTTCAGGGTCAGCAGGTGGCGGGCAGTGCCATCGGACACGAGGCTTTGCTTGCTGCCGGCATCGAGAAGGCCGACGGCCTGGCTGCCGTCACCAGCAGCGACGAGGTCAATATCGTGGCCGCCAGGCTGGCCCGTCAGGTGTTTCGGGTTCCACGGGTGGTCGCAAGACTGTATGACCCGCGCAAGGCCGACGTGTACCGGCGTCTGGGGCTGGCTACTATTTCCCATGTGACCTGGGGGGTAAACCGCATCATGGAATTGCTTTGCTATTCCAGCCTGGCTGCGATCAAAAGCCTGGGGAGCGGAGATGTTGACGTGGTCGAGGTGGAGGTGCCGCATCTGCTTGTAGGGCGCAAGGTGAATGACATGACTGTGCTGGGAGAAATCCATGTTGTTGCAATCACCAGACAGGGAAAGACATTTCTTCCCACCCTGGGCACCGAGTTTCAGGCACAGGACCTGCTGCATCTGTCCCTGCTGGTCTCTTCGGCGGGCAGGCTGAAGCTGATGCTGGGAATGTAATAGTCTATCCGTGTGTCGGGAGGTCATATGTTTGTAATCATTGTCGGCGGCGGAAAAATGGGCGGCTACCTGGCCTCCTTGTTGCTTAACAGCGGAAAGAAGGTCAGGGTTGTCGAGGAACTGCAAGACCGGCGTGCGGCCTTGCTGCGGGATCTCCCGGCAGAGGCGGTTGTGCATGGCAGCGGCGCTGATCCTTATGTACTCGAGGCAGCAGGTATCAGACAGGCCGATGTGCTGGCTGCCGTGACCGATGCCGATGAAACCAACCTGGTTGCAGCCGGGCTGGCTCGTTCGGAGTTTGGCGTGGGGCGTGTTATTGCCCGTATCAACGACCCCCATAATGCCTGGCTGTTTACCCCGAAGATGGGGGTGGATGTGGCCCTCAACCAGGCTGATCTGCTGGCGCACATGATCTTGGAAGAGATGTCGCTGGGCGAGATGTCGACGCTGCTGAAACTGCGCAGGGGAGAATATTCGCTGGTGGAGGAGAAGGTGCATCCCCAGTCCCGCGCAGCCGGCTGCATGCTGGCCAGGCTGGGGTTGCCGGAAGAGAGTGTGGTTGCGGCCGTCATCCGGCAGGGGCGGCTGATGATACCCAATGGCAGTCTGGTGCTGGAGGCAGGGGATGAGGTGCTGGCGGTCGTGCATGCCTCGGCAGTGGCAAGGCTGGCGGACATACTTGGCAACCAGTCCGGCCCTACCGGGCCGTCTTGACAAAAAGCAATCGGGTATTAAGCTTTACAATGTTTTCAATTACATTCTCCACTATCTCATCTTCATTGTCAGGTTCGCTTGAGCATCTGCGTCTGCAAATATGCATTGATTTCTCCAGTGATGGTGGACGGGGGTGGTTAAACGGGCGACTTCAGTATGAACGTCACTGCCTCAAGGAGCGTAATCTCTCATGGGTGAATTTCGCATGCCCAGTCTGGGCGCTGAAATGGAAACAGGCCGTTTGGTGGAGTGGCTTGTAAGGCCCGGTGAACAGGTCAGGCGGGGGGATATTGTTGCTGCCGTGGAGACACAGAAGGGGCTTTTCGAGGTTGAAGTGTCAGAGGACGGAAGGATGGGTGAACCATTGGTTATGGAAGGCCAGACCGTACCTGTGGGTACATTGCTGGCAATAATCAGTGGTGATGAAGAAGTAACCGGCAAATTGTGACTTGCCAAGGTCAATTGCCCGTAAGATTGGCTGTATCTGGTCTGTTTCACCTGCCAGGGGTGTCTGAAAATGAAAATCATTGAATGTGGTTTGGTCGAATACCGTCAGGCGTACGCCATGCAGGAGCGCCTGGCTGCAGATGTGGCCGCCGGAAATGAAGAAGAAATTCTGCTGCTGCTGGAGCATCCGCCGGTTTACACGATTGGCCGCGGTGGAGATTATTCCAATATCCTCGATCCGGACATCAATGTCGAACGCATCAACCGTGGCGGTGATGTGACCTGGCACGGGCCGGGGCAGTTGGTGGGATACCCTTTGATCAACCTTGCCCGCAGGGGGCGCGACCTGCATCGCTGGCTGCGTTTTCTTGAGGATGTAATGATGCTGACGATGGCCGGCTTTGGCGTGGAGGGCAGACGCTATCATGGCAGCACCGGTGTGTGGGGTGAGCATGGCAAAATCGCCTTTATCGGCGTCGGGGTGCGGCGCTGGGTAAGCATGCATGGTTTTGCCCTGAATGTGAGGCCGGATCTGAGCGCTTACGAACGGATCAACCCCTGCGGTCTGCCGGGCTGCCCGATCAGCACGATGGAGCTGGAGTGCGGTTTGCCGGTGTCGTTCATTGATGTCAGGTCAAGACTGAAGAACATTTTTGAACAGTTGTTGAACGAGTTGCTGCCGGAGGATGGTTCCGGGTAAGGAAACAGCTTATAGTGCCGCTCCAGGCAGAGGCTGGAACCCTGCAACATGATTTTGAAAAGGCGGCTTTTGGCCGCCTTTTCAATTTCTGGACTACATACTGAATCTGGCCACAAGTTTTTCTAGCTGGGTGGTCAGACCGGAAAGCTGTGTTGCGCTTTGTTCAACCTTATTGGCCTCTTCGGCAGTTGCCTGGATGGCAACTGCTATATGCCCTATATCGTTGCTGATGCCGTTGGTTGCTGCGGTCTGTTGCTCTGCGGCGGTGGCAATCTGATCTATCTGGCTGGTCACCTGGTCGACCTCGTTGCGGATACCATCCAGTGCCTGACCTGAGCGCATGGATGCGTCGCTGCCGTTTTCAACCTCCCTGACCCCCTGTTCCATACATGATACTGCTTGGGCGGTCTCCTTCTGTATGTTCTCGATCATGCCTGTGATTTCCCGGGTGGCCCGGGTGGTGCGTTCAGCAAGTGCCCGGACTTCGTCCGCAACAACTGCGAAGCCCCGACCCTGTTCGCCAGCCCGCGCTGCTTCAATAGCTGCATTCAATGCCAGCAGGTTCGTCTGGTCTGCAATGTCACTGATAGTTTCGATGATTTGTCCGATCTGCTCCGAACGTGTGCCCAGCGAATCGATAATTTCCGATGTTGCTTTCACGTTGCCGGCAATTGAGTTCATGCCGCTGATGGTGTCCTGCACAATGACGGTGCTGGAGCTGGCCAGATTTGATGCATTTACGGAACAGGCGGCTACCGAGCGGCAGTTGGATGATATTTCGTTGGAAGTGCTTGCGAGTTCCTCTACGGAGCTGGTTACTCCGCCAGTTCTGGAGGCTATACTGGAAGATGAAAGTGCTATCTGGTGTGATGCGGTTTGCAGGCTGTTTGCCTCAATAGCAAGACTGGAGGTGGTTAGAGCAACCTGGCCGACAATGTCTCTCAACTGTAAAGTCATGGTGGCAATGCTCTCAAACAGCCTTCTGATCGCCCCATGCCCTGAGACCGTTATATCGACTGACAGATCGCCTTTGGCGATGCGATCTGTTATTCCGGCACAGTTTGAAATTGTGCTGTGGATCGAATTGATCACCAGGTAGGAAAACAGACTTGCCACGGCTAATACAACAGTGACCAGTGTAATCATGATCCAGTTATAGTGTGACAGCATCCGGTTGGTTTCCCGTTCGATCTGCTCATTACGGGCGTTGGTGATTTTGACTATGCGATCGATAGCAAGGCGGTGTGCGTTGTAACTCGGAGTAAGACTGTTGTGCAATATCAGGGAGGCAGCGGCATGGTCACTGCGTCCAAGCGCCGGAAAAAATTCCTTTTCCGCACTGCTGAAGAAGTCTCTGGCGGCCTTTGCGGCATCTACGGTCATCAGTTGTTTGACCTCGCCTTCGGCCAGTTCTTTGTTCCAGTAAACCTGACGCTCTTCGTATTCGGTACGCAGGCGTTTGAATGTATCGAAGTGAAGCCGGATGGTAGTCGGGTCTTTTGAGTCAAAGGCCTGAAAGGTTGTAAGGTAGGATTCAATAATATATTCGGGTGGCGGCAGGATGTCAGCCACAAGGTCCTTGCCCTGGATGATCTGCCCATAAATTGGGCCATTGACCGATGCCTTGCTGATTGTATAAGCAGCCATGACGGCCAGCATGATGAAACCGATCAGAAACAATGATGCCAGTAGAACAACCTGCTTGGTGATGCTGAAGCGTGAAATCAACAGGTTCTGCAGCATTAAGACCCCCTTGTCTTGCGGTGTTTTGGATTGTGTTGCTGAATATGTTTCAGACATTAATGCAATCGGAATGCCGCTTAGTATGATATTCGCATGGGCAGGGATTCGATGAGTTAAAACGTGGGTGCAGTACAGGGGGGCGGATCTTGGAGATTGCCTGCTAGCAGGCTGTTGAGCGATGTGATAGTGGTTTGGTCTGCAAATTGAATAATATGAATCTGTAAATATTGTTAGAAACGCAACAGGAGCCGGGTGGTGCCCCCAAAATTTTGTTGCTTGCGCCGTGCATTCCGGTTTCCTTGTGACCTTTTGCAGGATGTTACTGATGCAGCTCTGTTGCCTGGGTTGATGATATCCTGTTTTTCAGCTCATTGTATTCTGCCCAGGGGAAAACCCTGGCCGCTGATGGAGACAGTCGGAAACTGTGCGCGTTTGAATATCTTTTCCGCCAGGTTCGGCACCTCATCCTCCACATAGGCCGCCAGGTCTGTGGTTCTGATATATCCGGTTCCCCCTTTGTCTGCTCTGCCTTTCATGCCCTGTACCAGGGACCAGGTAAACAGCCCATGCCCCTGATACCCTTCCAGTGCTTCCTGTTGCGAGGTGGACGCGGACAGGATGGTGGAGCCGACAGCACGGGACAGCACTTTCATGGCGGTGTCCTCGCTCATGCCGCGGGTCAAAAGCGCGCTCTGCATGGCCTGGCCCAGTTGTCCCGCATTGCAGGTATCGATCACAATCAGCTTTTTGGTGGAGGGGATGTTGGCGACAAGCTCTTTGAGCTGCTGCTGGGACAAGGCGTCGCTTTTCAGTTTCTGGGTGCTGAGTGCACCGACATTGGAGGTGACCAGAAAGTATTCGCCCTCATCAACGGTGCCGTGGCTGGCCATGTACAGAATGAAAACATCCTCAGGCTTGATGGCCTGATATCCCTGCAGGGTCTTGACGATATTTGTCCGGCTGGTATGGTCCCTGCTGGTTAGTGTTGTTACCTTGACCTGCTCAAACATGCCGGCAGCGCCTGTACGCAGTGTGTCGCTAAACAGTCGGGCGTCAGCAATCGCGTAATTCAGCTGCAGCCTGGGATTACGGAATTCCTGGATGCCAATGACAAGGGCGTGCAGGGATGGTTTTCCGCCTGCAAAGCTTGCCTGCACCTGATGTGAGACAGCATTGCTCTGCATGGTATTGTCGGCATTAAAGGCTACGGCCTTGATCGTGTTGCTGCCGGGCGCCAGTTTCAGGTTGTAGCTGCGATAAACAGGGGCATGGGTGCCTTTTTCAACTGTTTTGAGCGAACGGGCATTTTCCAGCAAAACAGCTGTACCGTTCAGAAACAGACGTACATCGCCGATGCCTCCACCCTGTTCTTCCAGTTTCAAGGTCAGCTTGAATGTTTCTGAGGACGAAGCTGCCGCTGTCTGAACGATACTGACTTTGGGGGGCTGCCTGACATCGGCCAGGGTGCGGTAACCCTGCAATGGGCCGCCGGAAATTGTGAGCTTGACCAGGTCTGGACGGAAAAAGGATTCCCGGTAATTTTCAATGCCGTAAACGTTGGTGCCGACCCTTACGTTGAGATGCTTTTCGCCGTTGGCAGATGCATTGTAATAACCGTCAGGGGTGATTATCACCCACTCGCCGTCCTCAAAGGCATAGAAATCGGCCAGTTTCTGTTTGGTTTTACGGTTGAGGAGCGTTTGCCGGTCAGTCCCGCGTTCAATAGAAAAATCGTAGTTGCTTTTGGTGATAAAGATCAGGCTTTGGGAGCAGCCGTAATACTCCGAATCCTTGTAATCCTTCTTGAACAGTTCGGTGGGGAAATGACGGTACAATGATGCCGGGTCTGCCGAGCATGCCCGGGAGTATTTGTAATCGCCGATTGACATCGGCTTGCCGTATGTTCCGGTCCGGGTCGAGACGTTCATCATTTTCAGCCGTGCCTCGGCCAGGTCCCACAGGCTGAAGGTCAGTGAGTAAGGTTTGGAGGACAATGCCTCCTCGTAATAGACCAGCAGGTTGTTGTTGGAAACCTTTGCCGAGTAGAACAGCGATGTGGGGCGGGTGCCGAATCGCCTGATATCCTTATTGTTCTGCATGTCGATTATTTTCAGGTCGCCATTGCTGAACCCGGTGATCAGCAGATGCTTTCCAAGCGGCAGATATGGTCGGGACTGGCCGGTACTGACCTGGGAATCCAGCCCATCCAGCATAATCTTTTTTTCGGAATACATTCCGTTTTCCAGCAGGGTGACCAGTACCAGTTCCAGTCTTGAACTGGTCGGCAATTGTATGGAGCGTTCGGGATTGTTTTTCCATTGGCCATATTCCAGCATCAGCCGGCCATCGGGCAGAAAACCATATGACAGACGCTCGTCGGACAGGAATTCAGCATGTTTTTTGGCAAGCGGGCGCGGCTGATAGCTGAATGTTTTTCTGCCGGATGCCAGGTCGAAGATCTGTAGCATGCTCTTATCGCCGGCAGACTGTGCTGCCAGCAGCTTCAGGTCGGCCGACACCTTGAAACTGCCGTAAAACGGGCTTTTAAGTGACAGGCTGCCGCGCTTGCGGACTTGCAGCGTATCGTCGTAGATCACATAATCCACATTGCCGCTGCCGCTTTGAGACCTGTAAAACACCCCGTAGTAACCGTGTCCCAGACGGGCGACATGCCCGTGGCATCTGCCAAGACGCTCGGCCACTTTTACTTCAGGCAGCATCAGTTCGGCACCGTCCGACATGCTGTAGATTCTGACCCCGCCATAAAGGTCATTGCCCGTGAAGAGGTAGCGCCGGTCTTTGCCCAGGGTTGTGTCAAACATGTGGGGGATTTTGGGAAACCTGATCGTTTCCTGGAGCCCTCCATATACATGCATGATTTCAACTTGGTTCGTATATTGGACGGCGAATCGGCTTTCATCAACGAATGAAATGGTTTTGTCGCTATATTTCAGTTTTTCGGTGCGGATTTCCCTGCCGGTCTGCATATCCCAGATTTTCATTACGGAGTTTTTGTCAATTGAAACAAGCAGGTTTCCGCTGCGGTTTACAGCTACGCTGGTAACGCTTTCGGAATGCCCGGTCTGAACAAACAGTTCAGTTTTGGCTGCCCAGCTCAGATGAGATGTCATGAACAGGCATAATCCTGCCACGAAAGCGATCAGTATATTCCGTATGTTGCTCATAAACATGCCTCCATTTCGCCGGAGAGTCAGCCCATTCTTCAGCGGGGGCTTTCCCGGAGTCTTCGTGTGTGACGGTTTCTTCATAGAAGCAGAAGCTGTTTTTGCCGCTTCTCTTGATACGGTACATGGCTTCATCGGCTTTTTTGATCAGCTGGCCCATCTCTGTGCCGTCTTCGGGGTAAAGCGCAATGCCGATGCTGGTGCCGATCTCAACCTGTTGGCACTCCAAGACAATAGGCTGCGGTAGACGTGATACAATTTTATCCGCAATTCTCAGTGCACTTTTGCGGGCATTGTTGCCCGGTGCGATGATCAGAAACTCGTCGCCTCCCACACGGGCCACCGTGTCGGTCTGTCGCACGCAGCCATGCAGCCGCTGCGCGATCTCTTTCAGTATATGGTCACCGGCTTCATGTCCTAAATTATCGTTAACACTTTTGAAGTTATCCAGGTCCAGAAACATGACTGCCACCGAAGTTTTGTTCCTCCCGGCCTCCCTGATGGCCATTGCAAGGCGGTCATTGCACAGCCTGAGTGTTGGCAGACCGGTGAGGGCATCATGGTTGGCCATGTGTACGATCTGTTCTTCCATACGCTTGCGTTCGCTGATGTCTTTGGTCAGGCTGATAATATGCTTGCCGTCATGCAGATTGATGATTTTTGCGGACATCAGGCCGTAGTAGGTGCTGCCGTCTTTTCTTCGGAACCGTACTTCGCAATTGGTGATTGTCCCGTTCTTTTCGATATCGCATAACATGTGCTGACGGTCCAGCGGATCTTGCCAGATACCCAGATCAAGGCTTGATCTGTCGATAGCTTCTTCCCGGCTGAAACCTGTAAGTATAGTGAATCCCTCGTTGACCTGGACTATGCGCCCATCGCTGAAACGGCTGATGATGGCGGCATCCGGGCTGGTGTTGAAAACCAGTTCGATTTCATCCTTGGCTTCCTTTGTTTCCACATTGAGACGCTGGTTGATCATGATGGTCAGGGCAAAGGTCCACATAATGCAACAGATCAGGGCGTCCACATAGCTTGCCACATTCAGCAGGGTGGGTGCGAACAGGTTGGCGTGGGGCATGCCGTTATGGAAGAGTGTTGCCGCACGCAGCAGGAAAAAGCAACCGTGAGACAGGAAAAAAACGGCTGTGAAATTTGCGGAAGCAGCCAGCGACGACGGTCTGTATGTCAACAGTGCATGTGCCGTCATAAAGGCGATGATGGCCAGCGTGATGCAGATGACGATGCCGCGGACTATGATGTCGTCATTGATAAATATCAGATAAGAGAACAGGGCAAAGTAGGTGGCGAAGAGTGCGCCTGCGGCACCGAGACCGCCCTTTTTGCCAAAGAAGCGCAGAACGCCGATGTAGAGGCAGATTACGCCCAGAATGATGAAGGTGTTTTGTCCGGTGATGGCGATTGTTTTAATTGCAGCTATGTCACGCAATAACATGAAGCCGAAACCGAGCACTTCTGCGATGCTCCACAAAAGCCACCAGCCGATTCCGTCATAGTTTCTGTTCATCCAGAAATGATATGAGAATACGACCAGCTGGAACATGTGTGTGATGCCCAGAATGAAGATAAAGGTGCGTACGTCAAGCTGCATGGTTTGCTCCGGTCTTGTGAGGCCCCCAGATTGTGGAGGTGTGTATGTGCTTCGCCCGATTTGTATCGGCAGGATTATATCACTTTCTGTGTTGAATGCTGCCGATTTTGGGGCTACTCTTCACAATTCAAAACCTTCGTGCTGGTGATTGTGGTGGCGAATGTGCGGGTCTGGCTGACCTTGCTGAAGACGGACGGGCCGGTGGGCATGAATCTGGAAAACGGCTGACAGGTCCTATTGTCCGGTGGTGGAGGAGGAGAGAGCGCCGGAGGATCTGCCGCTGGCATGAAAAAATATGTTGAGGAAAGACCAATCCAATCCGGTTTTAAATTTGAATGACAAGTTCCCTCCCCTTGAAGGGGAGGGAACTTAAGCGGGTACTTGTGAGGAAAAACAGGTCGTTGCGGCTCTTGAAAAAATGCATTATTTAACGAAGATTTCGGTCTCCGGACACGGGTCCCGATAGCTTTCGGCCCCTACACCGTTTCACGGTGTACTGCAAACGGCCCCCAGGCCTGGTCAACACACATCATTTCAATTTCATTGATGTTGACATGGGCTGGCCGGCTGATGACCCATTCCACGGTTTCGGCAATGTCCCCGGCTGAAAGCGGGGTGGTCCCATTGTAGACCTTGGCGGCGCTCTCTTCGTTGCCTTTGAATCTTACCTTGGAAAATTCGGTTTCAGCCATGCCTGGTTCGATACAGGTTACGCGCACGCCGGTTCCCAACAGGTCGCAGCGCAGGTTGCGTGAAAACTGGGTCACAAAGGCCTTGGTGGCGCCGTAGGTATTGCCGCCCGGATAGGGCCAGTTTCCGGCTGTTGAGCTGATATTGACGATGTGCCCCCTGTTGCGCTCGACCATGCCCGGCAGAATCAGACGGGTGAAGTACAACAGCCCCTTGATGTTTGTGTCCACCATGGTCTCCCAGTCATCCAGGCTGACCCGGTAGGATGGTTCAAGCCCCAGGGCCAGTCCGGCGTTGTTGATCAGTACGTCAACGGCCTTGAACTCCTGTGGGATGTTTTCCACTGCCTGTCTGACTGCAGCGCGGTCGCGCACATCCAGCTGCATGATGTGCACCTCTGCCTTGCCGGCCAGTTCTTGTCTGATGGCTTTCAAGGGCTCCAGCCGGCGGGCGGACAGTATTAATCTATTACCCTGGTTGCCGAGCAATCTTGCGCAGGCGGCGCCGAATCCGGATGATGCGCCGGTGATGAGGATGGTTTTCGCAGACATGGGTAGAGACCTCCTGAGATAGTTTGTTTGGGGTATGGGCTATTATTGGGTACTGCAATTTATGGCGGCTGGCAAGTGCTTTTATCTTACAGTATGATTCCTGGAACGCCAGGTTGACATGGGTATTTTGTGGCAGCATAGTGTCACAAGTCATCGCATGGCGTCTTGCCGGATCATTGGAACTGCAAAACAGCAATATCGTACAATACAAACAACATGACCCGTGGCATGCTCTTTCAAAAAACATATTGTTGAGGAGGATGTCATGAAAAACAACGATTATACCGGGTTGATGTCTGCTGCGGAGATTCTGCTTGCAGATCGTGAGCTGAACTCCGCCGGGATGGCTTGGAATGAGCACCCCAAATTCCGTGGGGTTTTTCTTAAACATCTCGTGTGCGCTGCCGACACTGCCGGGCAGTTGAGCTGCCACATTGTCAAGGTGGATGCCGGTTGTGAGCTGGCGCTGCATGAGCACCCCGATCAGTGGGAGCTGCATGAGGTGCTTTCCGGCGAGGGTCTTGGCACTATTGGCGGGTGCGACAGTCGCTATTTTCCCCAACGCATGGCCGTAATCCCCAAGGGGGTGCCGCATCGGGTGACTGCCGGAGGGGAGGGGCTGGTGCTGCTGGCCAAATTTTTCCCGGCTCTTTTGTAAAGCATCGGCTGTTTTGGAGGGTGGATGGCAGAGAGTCTGTCCGGACTGTTTGTTTTTGAATGGGATGTCCTGCCTTTTGTGAAAGGTGTTCAGGGCGTTGACATGTGCCACAGTTTTTCCAGGCATATGCATGATTCCTTTGCCATAGGCATGATTGACAGCGGTTGCCGCTGCATGGACGTGGGCGCCAGGCATATTGCCGTTAATGCCGGAGAGCTGTTCGTCGTTTATCCCAACCAGTCTCACAGTTGTCATGCCGCTGATAATCAGACACATTCATATCGGGTGCTCAACATCCATGCCGGGCATGCCGCAAGCTGTTTTACGGAGATCTCCGGCAGCCCTTGGCCTTTTTCACAGTTTTTGGTTCAGCATATTCGCGATCCCTTTGTCGCTGAACTGCTTGCTGACTGCTTTGAGCATTTTGTTTCAAAACGAGATGGGGCGGCATGTAATTACAAGCTGCACATGCTGATGACCGAACTGCTGGTGCGCCATGCCGGAGATTTGGCAGCGGAGTCAGAAGGGCGCGTGAATGATGATGGTATTGAGCGGGTCTGCAGTTTTATAAGCAGCCATTTTGAGGAAGATGTCTCTATGGCCCGGCTGGCTTCAATAGCTTGTCTGAGCCGTTTCCACATGCAGAGAAAATTCCTGCGCATCAAGGGTGTCACGCCCTACGAATACCTGATCAAGTGCAGGGTGGACAAGGCCAGGGAGCTGCTGCTGTCTGGTCTTGCTCCGGCGGCTGTAGCAGTTCAGGCTGGTTTTGCCGATCAGAGCCATTTTACCCGTTTTTTTAAACGGCTGGTCGGTATCCCGCCCGGTCGCTTTCAACAGCTCAACTCTTGAACTCCCATTTTTAATCCTGCATACCTTTAACTGCATATCTTATAGTTGCCTTTTGCATGGGGTACTTAAGTATGGTATTTTTTCATGGTCAATTTACTTGAGTCTCTTGTAAAGGAGCTTCCTATGAAAATGCTGCAGAAAATGTTGTTCGTAGCTCTAATGCTGATGCCTGCTGTCGCTTTCTCCGCGGAATTGAAACGCCTGAAGGCGTCTCCGGTCATTACGGCCGTGACGGTATTTGCCGACCGGGCTCAGGTGTCGCGCAGCGCCACGTTGAAACTCAGGCGCGGCAGCTATCTGATCGCCTTTGAAAACCTGCCGGTGCTGGTTCAGGATGATTCTGTCCGTGTGGACGGCAAGGGCAGCGCCGCGGTGACGATCGGCGGTATCGAGGTCAAGCGTGCTTTCAAGGAAAAGGTGGCCGAACAGCGGATCAAGGAACTGGACGATGCAATTCTGACGCTTGAACGCAGGCAGGGCAGCCTGGATGCCCAGAAGGCCGGGCTGGCGGCCCAGAAGTCCTTCCTGGATTCCATCCGCGTGGCCTGGGGCGAACGCATTTCCAAGGAACTGGCTGTTGGCCGTCCCACATCGGCCCAGCTGACAGAAGCCTCCGGCTTTGTGGGCAGCGGTGTGACCAGGGTGGAAGAAAAACAGCGGGCCATTGACGCCGAAAAGAAGAACCTTACAGAAAAGATTGATGCCCTGCGGCGCCAGCGCAACGAATCCATCGGCTCTTACCGCAAGGAAACCAAGAGTGTGGAGGTGATGGTTGAAGCGGCACGGGAGGGGAGCCTGACCCTGGAACTTGCCACCGTTGTCAGCCGTGCCAGTTGGGTGCCTGCTTATGACGTGCGTCTGGCGGCCGATGCCAAAAGCGCCGACCTGACCTTCCGTGCCATGGTGCGCCAGCAGACTGGCGAAGACTGGAAGAACGTGGATCTGACCCTCTCTACGGCCCGCCCCTCGGCCGGAGGCGCACCGCCTGAAATGCACCCCTGGCGGGTTTCCCTGTACCGTCCCCAGCCCCCCATGGCGGCGCCATCGGTGGCATATCGCACCATGGCCAAGAAGTCCAGGGCGCGTAACGGCATGATGATGGAGATGGCCGGCGCCGATATGAAGATGGCTGCGGAAGTGCCGGAATCTGCCCCGGCAGCCTTTGCAACGGCACGGTTGAGCGAAGAACAGTCATCCGTTGCCTTCCGCATCCCCAGGCCGATGGATATCCCTGCTGACGGCAGCCAGTACGGCAGCGTGGTGGCCATGGAGAAACTGCCGGTCAATATGGAATTCATGGCGGTGCCCAAGTTGTCGCCCCATGTGTTCCTTAAGTCCGGTATCATCAACAAGGCTGCCTACCCCCTGCTGCCCGGCAAGGTCAATACCTTTGTTGGCAATACCTTTACCGGCAGTTCGCAGTTGAAGAAGGTGGCATCAGGCGAGAAATTTGACCTGTTCTTCGGCGCTGACGACCAGGTGACGGTCAAGCGGGAGGAGCTGAAACAGCGCAAGGAGGCCGGCGTGTTCGGCAGCAACAAGGCTAGCTACCGTTACCGTATCGAACTGGCCAATTATCGCAAGGCACCGATTACCCTGCTGCTGCGCGACCAGCTGCCGCTGGCCGGGGACGAGGAGATCAAGGTCAGTCTGGATGAGCCGTCCATCAAACCGGACGAGCAGAAAAACGACGGCACCCTGACCTGGAAACTGCCGCTCAAGGCGGGTGAGAAGAAGGAACTGAATTTCGGTATCCTGGTGGAGTATCCCAAGGAGAGGGAGATTACCGGCCTCTAAATTCCAAATTCCTGTAGCAGTGGTGTATTAATTGAAAAGCCCCGTTTTCCTTTTGGAAGCGGGGCTTTTTGCCATGCGCTGTAATGCGGAAAAACAGCAATTGTCTCACGCGGAGAAGCGGAAACGCAAAGAAGTTCAAATATATGGCAACATGTTGTGGTCACTTTGTAGAATGTCATTGTCTGATTATTATTAGGGTATTTTGACATGGAAAGGCCGTCAGAGTATAGTGACAAGCGCTTTTATTATACCAACTGCCTTCATGCTTTTAATGGTCACAGGTTAAATGTTCCATTTGGGATGATGGCCGGGTCTGGTGATTAAGAAGTTGGATGAGGTATTCATCATAGAAAGGTAAATGATGAAAATATTTATGTCTTTACTGGTTTCGGGAATTGCCGTCTGCGGAATTTACTGGATTTTCAAAGTTGACATCAGCCCGCAACAGACAAGAAAATTGAATCCATTGCGCTTACATCTTAACAAGTGGCTTGGAAGATTAATTGCCGTTGTATCCCTGCTTTTTGCAACCGCGTCTTTTCTGTGCGGTATTTGGGGACCATAAGTGGAAATATAGCTGAGATTATTTAAGAACTTATAGCCCAAGCTCACTATGAGAACCAAGACGGATCAAATCAAGATTTTCGTCATCTGGTTTACGGTAAATCAGTATCAAATCAGGCTTGATATGGCAGTCTCGGTGATCCGCCCAGTCGCTAGAAAGCGGATGGTCGAAGTTACTGCGGGGTAATGGAGAATCGGCAGCGAGTTGATTGACGACATGCATCAAGACGGCATCAAGAGTTTTTGCATGCCGTCCTGATTTTTCCCGTTTATAGTCGCGCTTGAAACGCCCAGTAAATCTAATCTCGCGCATTCAGTTTTCCAAGAAGGTTGTCAGCGGAACCAGCCGTTACAAGTTCACCACGCCGTGCGGCTTTCATTGCTTCGATGGTTTCATTGTTGGGAACAAGCGGCTCAAATGGCAAAACTTTTTCTTTTGCTATACGCATCATCAGCATGCGGAAAGCATCGGAAGCAGTAAGACCAATAGAAGCAAGAACCGCTTCGGCTTCATGCTTAATTTGTTCATCTATCCTTGCTCTGACGACAGAATTTAAAGTTGCCATAATCTTTCCCCTTTGGGCTACATTGTAGCCCAAAGATCAGAAAGAGGCAAGATTATTTCCACAAAAAAACGAAGAATGCAAGCGTCCAACAACTCGGCGGCAGCTGGTCGTCGCGGAGACCGCGCCGCCGCTGCGCCTCGACACCGTTGGGCTAGGACAAAACATGAGAATGATAATCTATCGCCTTCTTTCAATCGTCTTAATCATGGACCTTATTGCTATAGTTTATTTCTTGTCGGTGAAATATATGAGCGGCGCTTACGCCGCATTCACTCTCGTTGCGACGATACTCCTAGCCCAGATTTGTCTGATAAGATGCAAATGCGGATGTAGACCGGGATTGCGTGTTCTAGTGATTTGGACATTGTTGCTGGACTTTGAACTTTATATTGCCGATTCCCTGTTACTCAGACGATGCCCAAACTGCAAGAGAGATTTACAATAACACCCTGTAAAATATCACCCCCCACTTTCTCAAACAGAAGAGGCAATTGACCTGGGTTAGCAAAAATGCTAACTTGATTGGGCCATGAACCATGAACTACATCATCGAATACTTTCATAAACGAGTCAAAGCAGAGATTGAAAACTGGCCTGTCGGTATAGTTGCCGACTTCGCTCGCATGGCAGAACTCCTGATGGAGTTCGGGCCAAACCTTCGCATGCCACACTCGCGAGCAATGGGAGATGGCCTCTTTGAGGTTCGGCCGCGCGGGCGGGAAGGAATTGGTCGAGCATTTTATTGTTTTGTTGTCGGACAGCGGATCATAATTCTGCACGCATTCATCAAAAAAACACAAGCCACCCCGGAGCAGGAATTGAAAATTGCCCGGAAAAGATTGAAGGAGGTCAGCGTTGTCCGGTTAGAAACTTGCACTAACCGGTTTGTTCTTTAAAAAGTAAAATAATCAGTATGTTGCCTCATT
>DAONZY010000003.1:0-1416 GCA_035407085.1 Deltaproteobacteria bacterium
ATCCTCCACAAAATGTGTGCCCTGGCGGTAGAAACCGATCTGCAGGTGTTCACCGCGACCATGAAGCTTGAACTGCGCACGGCTGCGATAGCCGTACTGCAGGGAAGAAGGCACCAATTCTCCGATTTGGGCCCTTTCAACGCGTGCCCCGCGCCAAAGGGCATCTGCAAAAATGTCGCGCTTTTCAGCACACTGCTGCGCATAGTCCACATGCTGCCAGTGGCAGCCACCACACCGTCCGGCCAGAGGACAGACCGGGGTTATCCGGTCAGCAGAAGGCGTAATTACATCAACGATCTCTGCACTACAGAAGGAACGTTTATCAGAGGTTATGCGCACCTCAAGTTCATCACCCGGACAACTGAAGGGTACAAAACAGACCTTGCCCTGGTAGCGCCCTATGCCGCTACCGCCAAATGACAGGCGATCGATATGCAGGTTAATATGAAACATCAGGCCCACCCGATCTTAACATTTGCTTTGCGTTTCAGCGCCTTGCCATATTCACTGACTACAAACAAACGACCGAAGTCCGGACGTCGCATGTAGGGCAGCAAATTGGCCTCAAAGGTGTCCAAAAGCTGATACCTGACAGTATCCTGCTCGATTCCCGGCACCGCCATCCTTTCCAGAATCCGGCTGAAGCAGACGGTTGGGCCGATGCTTTTGACCGCATCCTCGAACTCGGATTCCGAGGCAAAGTATTCGGGCAAAAGCGGCACATCCGCCGTCACCTGCATGCGCACATGGTAGTAGCCGCCGAAATAGTGACTGCTGCAATCATGCACTTTAGCCACCAGCCCTTCGGACAGCTCATGCTGTTTCAACACCTTGTCACTGTTCATCTGCCACCTGCTCCAATCTGTCAGCCAATTCCACCAGCTTCAAAACAACCAGCTCCTCAATCCTGGCTCCCTTTGCAGCTGTGGCTTTAGCCGGATTGCCCCACACCCCGCCCGGCCAGTAGCGGCGTTTGTCACGCACCATCATGCCGACGGGAAATGCCGGATACTCCTCCGGTGAGGAACCTTTTACCAGGTGGGGGTGGGAATGCATGATACGCGAGGTTTCAATCTCTCCCGCATGGGCATCGCCCGGGGTTTCAATGATCGACCGCCCCTCATTGCGAGCCAGTTCATATTCGGTAACCACCGCGACCTGAATATCGGCATAATCCCGCACCAGCTCCTCGCCGACCTCCTGCAGGGCCATACAGTGGGCACCTCCGGCATGTCCGGTCAGCGCAATGAAGTTGCGCATGCCGTGACTTCGCAGTGAGCAGACAATATCCCTGAAAAGCGATTTCAATGTGGTAGTGGTGATGGAGATAGTGCCGGGATGACATGCAGTGGAACGGCAGTTGCCGTAATGCACCGGCGGTGCGATGAACAGCGGTCTGACCCGGGCAGCCTTGAG
>DAONZY010000003.1:1516-25919 GCA_035407085.1 Deltaproteobacteria bacterium
TGCATCTGGGGCATGACCCGCACATCCGGCAGCAGCGCCGCCGTCACCTGCTGCAAATGCAACAGATGCACAGCCGATATGCCCACATCGCCGCCCGGCAAGGTCAGTGGCTGCAGAAACAAAGGCGTTTTTGGCGACACACCGGCAACAAGGTCGCAGACACGGCAAAGCTCTGCCTCTCCCGTCTTATCGCCGACAATCACCTTCACCGAGACCCTGGCGGGCTGAGCTGCCTGCAGAAAAAGCCTGTGCAACTCCCAGAGCGAAACGCCGCAGCCGGCTGTGGAAGGCAGCTTGATATCCATGCTGATGTAGTCCAGATGGTCAACCACGCTGGCCAGGGCATCCGGCAATGTTCCGTTGGTTTCCAGGTGGATCGGCAGCAGCCTGCGCATCTCCGGCAACCAGGCACCCAACCGGTCAGCGGACAGCAACGGCTCACCACCGGTAATGCTGATGGAATGATGGGCCCCGGGCAGCGCCGATACCCAGCCAGAAACCGTCGCCAGCAACCGATCGAGCATCACAGGATTGGCAACCGGCTCATAGCGATTGGAGCCGGGCGCAGTCTCGATGTTACAGAAAGCGGACGGTTCAACCGGGGTATCACAGTAGCTGCAGTAGAGGTTGCAGCCGGTCAGACGCACAAAAATCTGGCGCCGGCCGGCCAGCAGCCCTTCCCCCTGGATGGAGGAAAAGATCTCATTGATATACAGGGGATTAGCCATAACATCTTCCTTCGGTGACAAGGCAACGCAAAAAACTTCAGCATACCGGAACATGCAGCTTGGCAGCACGCCTTGTCACGGTCCTGCATCTTCAGAATGGCAGCAGTTAACGGTCAACCGACACGGATTTCGGCTTACTCATAGTAGCAGGCCGACGCATTCTCAGACTCCCACACCGTAACCGACTCCACCTTGATATTTTCGTTGTTCAGGTGAGTGGACAACCGCTGGTACAGATAGCGCGAGATATGCTCTGAAGATGGCGATATCCCTGCAAAGGCCGGGTTATCATTGAGATATTTGTGATCCAGTTCGTTAATGATAATGCCGGCCTCGCGTTTGAGAATCTTGAAGTCGATCCCCATTCCGGCCTTGTCCAGTTCTTTGGCAATAACAGCCACATCAACCTTCCAGTTGTGGCCATGCAGGTTTTCACAGTCCCCCTGATAATTGATCAGATTGTGGGCAGCGGCGAAACTGGTGCGGATGGTTAATCTGTACATAAACTAGGTCTCCCGAAATTTCTAATAATGAATAAACGTTGTAAAAACAAATAAGTTCATAAACTTTCAGCTTTGGGAAGCCTCCAGCGCCTGCCGGATATCGGCAAGGATGTCATCCACATGTTCCAGCCCGACCGAAAGACGGATAAAATCCGGGGACACACCGGAAGCCAGTTGTTCCTCTGCCGAGAGCTGCTGATGGGTGGTCGAGGCCGGATGAATAACCAGTGACTTGGCATCGCCGATATTGGCCAGATGGGACAGCAGCTTGACGCTGTCGATAAACCTCTTGCCGGCTTCGACCCCGCCTTTGATACCAAAACCGATAATGGCCCCCTCACCTTTGGGCAGGTATTTTTTGGCATTGGCATGGTCACGGTGGCTGGACAGGCCGGGATAATTGACCCACGAAACCGCAGGATGCTTTTCCAGCCACTGGGCCACTGTTCTGGCGTTCTCCACATGGCGGGGCATGCGCACATGCAGGGTTTCCAGTCCCTGAATGATCTGGAAGGCATTGAACGGTGACAGACAGGCCCCCAGATCACGCAGCAGGGTAAGCCTCATCTTCATGATATAGGCCAGGTTGCCCAGCGCCTCCCAATAGTTCAGTCCATGGTAGGATGGATCAGGCTGGCTGATTTCCGGAAATCTGCCGTTGTTCCAGGGGAACTTGCCGCCATCGACAACAGCTCCGCCGATGCTGGTGCCGTGACCGCTGATGAATTTGGTCAGTGAATAAACGACAATATCAGCGCCATGCTCAAGCGGCTTGAACAGGTATGGGGTCGTCACGGTATTATCGACAACCAAGGGAATGCCGGCCTCATGGGCCACCCTGGCAATCGCCTCAAAGTCATCCACATTGTTCCTGGGGTTGCCAACCGATTCGGTATAGACCAGACGGGTGTTTTCATCAATGGCGCGGCGCACATGCTCCGGATCGGAGGTATCAACAAACTTCACGTCAATGCCCATTTTGGCCAGTGTATAGTGAAACAGATTGTAGGTGCCGCCGTAGAGGGATGTACTGGATACGATATTCTGTCCGGCCTGGGCGATATTCAGCACCGCATAACTGATGGCCGCCTGGCCGGATGCAACCGCCAGCGCCCCTGTCCCGCCATCCAGGGCCGCCAGACGCTGCTCCAGCACATCGGTGGTCGGATTCATCAGCCGGGTATAGATATTGCCAGGCTCTTTGAGACCGAACAGATTGGCGGCATGTTCGGAACTTTTGAACACATAGGATGATGTCTGGTAGATCGGCACGGCACGGGACAAGGTCTCCGCGTCAGGGTGCTGCCCGGCGTGCAGAGCCAGGGTTTCTATTGAAGCGTCCGCTTTGAGCATATTTATTCCTCCGCATTATCAGGTTGGAATTCCATAAACCATTCTTTCAAATCAATCAAACATCACACACATCAAAAACACTCACAGGCACCACGACACATCGCCGACACCTTCCCGCAACACCTCGGCGACATCGTTCACCAGACTGACCACCGAGCTGACGTCGGAGGAAAGAATGCCGCCGTCCACGATCATGTCCAGCCGATTGCCGAAAATATCCTCGATGAACGAAGGATCAGCGGTCGGCTCGTCGCCCGAAAGGTTAGCGCTGGTGGTAATGATCGGGCTGCCCAGCATCTGGACAATTTCCAGACAGATGCGGTTGTCCGGTATGCGAATACCCACAGTTTTCTGTCTGGTCAACAGCAGATCCGGCACCTCGCGAGTAGCCTCCAGCACAAAGGTATAAGGCCCGGGCAGATAACGTTTGAGGATCTTGTGAGCGGAATTACTGACCCGTGCATAACGCGCCACCTCTGAAAGATTGGGACAGATGAACGAAAAAGGCTTTTTCTTCTCGCGCTGTTTGAGCTGATAGATGCGTTCAATACCTTTTTTATTAAAAATTGAACATCCGATTCCATATGTGGTATCAGTGGGATAGGCAATAACACCCCCCTGCTTCAAGCACTCCACCACCTTGGCAATATTACGCGCCTGGGGCTGTTCAGGGTGAATTATCAGTAACATGACACCCAGCCTTTCATAGTTTGGTTTAACATTTTTTTCAAAACCAGGGCTACTTGTTTTCCGCTGACAGCAGGGTAACATATAGCCTATATTGTCGACGAAATCATCAAAATCTGTTTCATGGGGGTGACAGCATGTCCAGACGGAAGAAAATCTTGCTGTATGTGGCGGCATCATGTGCCGCAATCATACTTTTCACTGTCCTGGCCCTGCCCCACATCATCAGAAACAAAGCCGCCGAAGCCATCAAAGAGGCCACCGGCCGCAATACACGCATAGCATCCGTAGCTATCAACCCGTTCACACTCACCCTGACCGTCAAGGGGTTTGCCATCGATGAGCCGAACACGGCCCCACTGGTCAGCGTCGGCAGCCTGCGTGTCTCGCTCAGTCCCGTGTCACTGTTCAAGCGCTCCTTCATTGTGTCGGAGGTAGTGATCGACACCCCTTCGATCGCCTTTGCCCGCACCGCCCCCAACCGTTACAGTTTCTCCGACATCCTGGAGCGCCAGCCCAAGGAGAAGAAAACAGAGGACGGATTCAAACCGCTTTTCTCCATCAACAACATCCAGATCATCAACGGCTCGGTGGACTTTGACGACCGGGCAGTCAATGGCGGCCGCCAGCACACCGTCCGGAAACTGGATATCAGCATTCCCTTCATCAGCAACATCCCCTATCTGGTTAACAAATACACCACACCCAGGCTGCGGGCCGTAATCAACGGCTCCGAGTTTGATTTTTCCGGCAAAACCAAACCGCTCAGCAAAGAGATGGACACCAACATCCACATCAGCATCAAGTCACTGGACCTGCCCATGCTGATGGCCTATCTGCCACAGAAACCGCCATTCACATTACTGTCCGGCAAACTCGGCGTCGAATCCGACCTGGACTACATCATATCTTCCAACAACAAACCACGCATCACACTCAACAGCCAGGTCAGGGTTGATGGCATCTCCGTAAAAATGGACCAGAGGAAGCAGGCCAGCAAACAACCTCCCCCCGCATTCAAACTGGCCGGGATAGAAATACTATCCAACATTACCTACAAGGTAGGCGAAGGCCTGCAGGCCGACAAGGTCAACATCTCGCTCAAGGAACTGGATGCCAGCTACGGCAGCAAGGACGGTCTCAAGCTGGCCCTGCTGGCCATCAGGGATGTTGCCTTCATACAAAAAACCAACAGCTTGACAATCGGCGAGATACTGCTCTCCAAAGGCGCCATGGCGATCACCCGCGAGGCAGACGGCAGCCTGTCACCCATGACGATGCTGCCTGCTGAACCAGCCAGGGGCGGTGCTTCCGCAGGCAAACAAGCCGCCAAACCTGCGCCGAAAACATCAAAAACAGCGTCTCCCACAGAAAAAGAACTGGAATACAGCCTGAAAAAATTCAACATCGACGGCTTTGACCTGACACTGACGGACAAGGCCGTGGAGGGACATCCCCGTTTCAAACTGGCTGGTATCAATTTCCTGCTGGAGGATCTGAACGGCCCGCGCTTCACACCGGCCAAGCTGGATTTTTCAGCCATATTCGGCAAACGGGCCAAGCTGGGCGCCAAAGGTACAATCCTGCCCCAGCCATTCAACTACAAGGGCGATCTGCGCATCGGTCGGCTGCCCATACAGGACTTCGGCGACTACATGCCGGATAATATCAACCTGGAAATACTCAGCGGTTATCTGGACACCAGACTGAAGCTGGATGTGTCGCTAAAAGACGGTAAACCGTCAGGCAGCTTCAGCGGCAGTTCCGGCCTGCGCGCCTTCCACTGCATCGACACAACCGCAGAGGAAGACCTGCTCAAATGGGAAAGCTTGCAACTGGACGACTACCGCGGCAGCATTGATCCGGTCAGCATCAGCATCAGGCAGATTGCGCTGAACGGGTTCTATTCCCGCATCATCGTGCAGAAAGACGGCACACTCAACCTGCAGAATCTGGTGGATAAACCGGATGAAAAAACCGGAACCCGGAACGCGGAATCCGGGACAAGTGAAAAAGCTAAAAACACTGGAAACGCACAACAGGCGCCCATATCATCTCAAGCTAAAACCGGGCAAAAGTTAGCTGTAGCGGGTTCAAGGCCTCCACTTGTCAGTTCCAAGTCCCCGACTCCCGGTCCCCAGATCAAGATCGGCGCCGTCACCATTCAGGGCGGCACACTTTCATTTACAGACAACCACCTGCCCCAGCGTTTCTCCACCACCTTTTACAACCTGGGCGGACGGATCAGCGGGCTTTCATCAGAAGAGACCCGCTTTGCCGAGGTCGACCTGCGCGGCAACCTGGAAAACCACTCACCACTGCAGATCACAGGCAAAATCAATCCCCTGCGCGACGACCTGTTCGTAGATCTGAAGGTATCGTTCAAGGACATCGAACTGTCGCCCACCACCCCTTACACCGGCACCTATCTGGGCTACACGGTTGACAAAGGCAAGCTGTTTCTGGATCTGAAGTATCACATCGAAAACAAGGCGCTCAATTCGGAAAACAAGATCTTCGTTGACCAGTTCACCTTCGGCAACCGGGTGGAGAGCGAAAAAGCCACCAGCCTGCCGGTCAAGCTGGGACTGGCGCTGCTCAAGGACCGCAAGGGCGAAATCCATCTGGACGTGCCGGTCACCGGACGGATTGACGATCCGGAATTCAGCATCTGGGGGCTGGTCTTTCAGGTACTGAAGAACCTGCTGGTCAAGGCGGTCACCTCACCGTTTTCCCTGATATCCTCCATGTTCGGCGGCGGAGAAGACTTGAGTTCCATCCACTTCGTCAGCGGCACCAGCGCGCTGGCCAAAACAGAAGAAATCAAGCTGCAAGCGCTGGGTAAGGCTCTGGCCGAAAGACCGGCTCTCAAGCTGGAGCTTAAAGCCTATGTGGACCGTGAAAAAGACACCGAGATGTACCGCCACGAACTGCTTGAGCGCAAGATCAGAAACGAAAAGTACATTACCCTGGCCAAGGAAGGCAAACTCAAGCAAGGCGCCGATGCCGCCAGCATCAGCGTACTGCCGGAAGAATACTCCCGCTATCTGAAGACGGTCTACAAAAAGGAAAAATTCCCCAAACCACGCAACGTGATCGGCATGCTCAAAGACCTGCCAGATGCCGAAATGAAGAAGCTGATCATCACCAACACCTTGGTAGGCGCCAACGAGCTGAACACATTGGCCCAGGAACGCAGCACAACTGTCAAAAACTACCTGATCGGCAAATCCGGAGTTGCGGCGGAAAGGATCTTCCAGAAGCTTGAGGATATTTACAAGAAACCGGCCAAGGAGGGCGCCAGCGGCAGCCGCGTGGAAATGAACATCATCGTACAGTAATATTGGTACAGTTCCAGCACAGTTTCAAAACTCCCCCCAGCCCCCTCTTATCTTAAGAGGGGGAGCAACAGGTACAACCTGCTAACATAGGTAACAAATCAACCTATGGACATGGGTAACACGTTAAACTACAAGGCAAGGAGGACATCCTATGCCTTGGAGAGAGACGGAACCTATGAAAGAACGGTTAAAATTAGTTGCCGACCATCTTGATGGTTACAACATCACCGAGTTATCAATCATTTACGCGGTGAGCCGCAAGACCGTTTATAAATGGATAGAGCGTTACAACAGGCTTGGCCCGGATGGCCTTAAGGAACTTTGTCGTGCTCCGGTTAATCATCCGAACCAGACAGGTGACGATATCATCAACCGCCTGATTGAAACAAAGTTGCTGCATATGAACTGGGGTCCAGAGAAGTTGTTAGACTTCTTGAACCAGCGTCACCCAGAAATTCCGTGGCCCTGTGTGAGTACAGCCGAAAAATGGCTCAAACGACAAGGTTTGGTCAAAGATCGACGGTTACAAAGAAAAACTCCCAAGTACAGTGAGCCTTTTCTGGCCTGCGATGCGCCGAACAAGGTCTGGAGTGCAGACTATAAGGGCCAGTTCAAGACTGGCGACAACCGGTGGTGCTATCCTTTGACCATCAGCGATAACATGAGCCGTTACCTGCTTACGTGCAAAGGCCTTTATTCTCCTTGCCATGCGGATACCCAACCGTGGTTCGAGTGGGCATTTCGCGAATTTGGTCTACCGGAAGCCATACGAACGGATAATGGTACTCCCTTCGCGGGACGCGGAGTAACTGCTCTGAGTCGCTTGTCGGCCTGGTGGATCAAGCTCGGCATCCGACCGGAACGGATAGAATCCGGAAAACCACAGTAAAACGGGCGTCATGAGCGGATGCATCGTACCTTGAAACAAGATACGGCCACGCCGCCAAGGGCGAACATGAACCGCCAACAGATCCGGTTCGATGAGTTCCGACATGAATATAATTACGACCGGCCGCATGAGGCACTTGACAAAAAGACGCCTGGAAGCGTTTACGAACGGTCACCCAGAAAGTATCCGGAAAAACTTCGGATTGCTGAATATGAGCAAGGTTCCGATGTTAGGATCGTTCGTCATGGCGGCGAAATCGGTTTTAACCTGCGGGTTGAACTGGATCAGCACGACTCCCTGCAGGGTCATATCACCATCAGGCTTTACGAACCCGGCCCCAGGCAGCGGATCAGGAAACTTTCAAAACAGGAGATTGCAAGCGGGGTGACCGTTGTCAGGATTCTGATGCCGGAAGGCATACTGTGGGATGACCCGTCCGCCTTCAGCGGCAGCATGGAGGATTCGGAAAGTGTTACCCGCTACAATACCGACAGCGGGCTGGTCTGGAAGGAATACAACAGACGGCTGTGGACAATACCGTCCAATACGGCTACTGGGAGTGTTTTGCGGGGTGTAGGGATTGTACTCAGGATAGAGCTTCTCTGCGCAATCCGGACAGATGCCGTGGGTAAAGACCGCATCGGATCGGTCGCTGATATACGTTTCTATGCCGCGCCACTCTCCGTTTGCATCCCTGATCTTCTTGCAGGAGGAACAGACCGGCAGGGTACCTTCCAGATATTTCATCTGCCGGAACAAACGCCTGTTGAGCGCAACTACCAAGACGCCAAGCATGACAATCAATACGGTCTCAAATACGGATTCACGCCAGTTGACAGGTGTCTGTTCCGCCCCCAGGCACAAATAGGGGATGTCAATCAGTTCATTTAGCCAGATAATCAGGATTACAAAAAGAAACCCCGCTGCCTCATAACACATCACCCGCCTGCTTACCAGCCGTTTGCCCGGTTTTTCCACGTGCTTGCTCCTGTCGATCTTTCGGCGAGCATGCTCTCACCAATCAGATTCAACAACACCGACGGTATATGATACCGCAAACCGGATAGCCTGCAAGATGTCAACAGGCATCGGAAACACTCGCCTTTCCGGACGAAACTGGCAACTGTTCTCCTTATCAAAACTATTTTACGATCGCATCCCTGTTGTCAGGCCACGACAGAGCCCCTTTCGGGCAGACCTTGACACAGGCTGAACATTTGAGACAGTCCCGGTCGGGCATTACCCCGCTCTCCCTGTAACGGGCAATCTCCAGGTCCATCGGGCAGACCCGTTCACACAGCTTGCAGCCAACACATGCCTGGCTGATGCGCAACTGGTTCTTGCCGCCGCCAAAGGCATTGCCCATGGTGCCGACCGGGCAGAAGGAACACCAGGTCCGCGGACGGTAGATCATGCCGAAGATCACACCCACGACTGTGGTCAATGTGCAGACCAGCCAGAACACCCAACCCCAGTGCAGCGGATCCCCGGGATTGCGTGAGATCTGCAACGCCATGATGGTCATCATCACCGCCATGATGGCCCAGCGGAAACGCATATCCAGCAAAAGCTTCGGAACCGGACGGGTGCCACCCAGCAGGCGGAAACCGGTATCGTAAAAACTGCCGCGCGGACAGAGGTTGCCACAGACATAACGGCCATGAAAGATGCCGCCGATGATACCGATCAGCATGACCACCGGCACGGCAAAACCCAGCAGTGGATACTTCCAGCCGAACAGTATGGTGATAACCACTATTGAAGCGAGCAGCCAGCGTTTGGGGTCTTTCAACGGAGGCAGCGCTGCAAGCTTGTTTTTGATTGGCAAATTTTCCATGACAACACCTCTTGCATATTTTTTTCTATATATATGCTTTTTTGTATGTGATGTCAATAACGTCTAGCTTAATGGCCACCCCTGTTCATAACCATCCGGAAAAAAGTTCTCGCGTGTACGGTTGTAGTACCCGAACTGCAAGTGGGGAAACTCCTGCTTGAGCCGCTGAAGCAGCCGATACATGCCGATACCCCTGCCGGTCACACCCATGGCCTGATTGTAGAAATCGGGATCAATCGAAAGATTGCGCAGCTGGATCATGTCGATGCCGGTGTCAGCCACAAACTTAAGCAGCGCTTCAACCTCTTCCGGCGCATCGGTGACACCCGGTGAAACCAGATAATTGATCATGGTGAAACGGCCGGCCTGTTTGGATATTTTTACCGATTGGACGACATCACTGAAGCTGTAGCTCCGCGGACGGTAATACAGGTTATAGATATCCTCCCGCACCGAGTTCATGGAAAAACGGAATGAATCCATGCCGGACTCGCATAGCATGGCGATCCGATCAGGCATGGAGCCGTTGGAGTTGAAGTTGATCGTGCCGCGGGAGGTGGCCTGTTTCATCCTGCGGGTGGCCTCGGCAATTGTATCGGCCTGCATGATTGGATCACCTTCGCAACCCTGGCCATATGACACAATCGCCTGCTCGGCCTGTTCCAGGTGTGGCACGGCGATCTCGCACAGTTCCTCCGGTGTGGGCACAAAGGATATGCGTTCCTGGTTGGAAGGGCAGTAATCGGAGGCCTGCAGGCTGATGCAGCCCAGACAGGCTGCATTGCATACCGGCGAGGTCGGCAGCGGCGCCTCCCAGCGACGGTAAAACAGGTTCTTGGCGGCAAAGCAGTGATAATCAACCGCACAACGGGCCAACTGTTCCAGCATACGGTTATCCGGCATCTCTTTCAACAGCTTGCGCACCAGCGGATCCAGGGTACGGTCGTCATAATTGGCCGGCAGCCAGTTGGGATTGGCATCGACCTTTGTGGCTGCCACAACAAAGCACTCCCTGTCTTCATCCCAGCCCACGGCGGTGTATGACCAGAGCGGCAGATGGTCGTTTCTTGATGAATAATCGCAGGCCGGCAGCAATGTGCGCATATATCCGGGCGCCATGAAGGCCGATACGGCCTGAATCCGCTGGCTGCGCCGCCCTTCCCGCACTTCTGGCACAGAAACAAAGGCCATCTTTGTGTTGTCCCACGCCACAGGAGGCATGCCCGGCATGGTAAACAACCGGCTGTCCTCCGGCAACGGTATCAACTCCATATTTTCCGGCAATGTAGCCTGATTGCCGTTCATGCCAGCCATACACAGTTCCGGATGGTCGTAGATATTTCCTTTGGCGTCGGCATATACAAGCTTGGGCATACTTTGTGACATTAATTCCTCCGGATATGGCAAATCTCGTTCTGATTATTCCATGACGCCAGATGATATGAAATCGCTCCTGCACAGGTCAAGCACAATAAGGCAATGTGTATGCAAAGAAATCCCTCCTCCCACCTTTCCGGACACGCTATAACATTTGTCATACCCTGTCATCAAAAGGTGTGGCCACATAACTATCGACAATCCAAAAATCATGTTCTATAAACGTAGGAAGATACTTATGAAACATCAGCACAATAATTCATTCGAATCATATTTTTCCTTCAAAATCAAAAGATTGTGATAACAACACCATCGGGTCCAGATGGATGACAATCAAATCACCACTAACCATTTTAAAACAGCGTTAACCTGTTCTCACATATCAAACTCTGGCACCTGTTTTGCTTTCATCGGTATCCAACATCTGTTCCCGAATAATTGAATACCAGGCAAAATGGTTTATGATTTAAACTCCCCTGAGAAGGTCATTTCAAAAGGAAAGGAGGTCACCTCACGTTTTCGTCGCAACACAATGCTTTCAAGGCTGTACGAAATCAAAAAGGAGAGATTATGAAAAACCGATTCAGGATTCTCACAGCAATGTTGTTGTCACTCGCGCTTGCCACCCCGGCGTTTGCCGCCAATGTTGTGCTCAAACTCGGGCACATCGCTGAGCCCACCAACCCTTATGCCATGGGCGCCGATCATTTTGCCAAGCTGGTAAAGCAGAAATCCAAGGGCGAAATCGAAATCAAGGTTTTCCCCTCATCCCAGCTGGGCGCCCAGAAAGAATTGATTGAAGGCTTGATCTATGGCACCGTTGACATGACACTGACCGGTACTGCCGAACTGGGCACCTTCCAGAAGGAAATGGCCCTGTTTGACATGCCCTTCTTGTTCAAGGACCGCGCCCATGCCTACCGGGCATTGGACACCGTCGGCATGGAACTGGGCAAGCCGCTTGAAAGACGCGGCATCAAACTACTCGGCTACATGGAAAACGGCATCCGCCACCTCACCAATAACAGACGCCCGGTCAAGTCCCCTGCAGACATGAAGGGCCTCAAGATCCGCGTTATGAACAACAAGGTCTATGTGGAAATGATGAAAGCCCTGGGCGCATCCCCCACCCCAATGGCCTTTTCCGAACTGTACTCCGCCATGCAGCAGGGCACGGTTGATGGCCAGGAAAACCCCAGCGCACATATCTTTACCAAGCGCTTCTATGAAGTACAGAAATACGCATCTCTGACCGGTCACGCCTACGCTCCAGAACCAGTTCTGATCTCCATGAAAAGCTGGAACAAACTGAACGGGAAACAGAAAGCGATTATCCAGTCAGCCGCCACTGAAGCCATCGCCTGGCAGCGCAAACTGTCCGAATCCAAAGACACTGAATTCTGGAACAAGATCAAAAAAACCGGCAAAATCCAGGTCATCACGGTTGACCGCCAACCGTTCATCAACGCAACTCTGCCTGTTTACAAAAAAATGGCCAGAACCGTTGGCCAGAAGAACATCGACAAGGTCAAAGCCCTGGAAAAATAATTTTTCTGTTGTCAACATGAACCCGGACCACAGCGTCCGGGTTCTTTTCAGGAGGAAGTCTAATGTTTGACAAGATACTGGATAAGGTGAGAGCAGTACTCTACTGGTTCTCATGTGCAGCGATGATGATCATGCTGGTGACAATCTTTGCACAGGTCATTACCCGCTATTGCTTTGACTATACTCCGGAATGGTCGGAAGAACTGGCCCGGTTTCTGTTCGTATACGTTGTTTTCCTCGGTTCGGCACTGATCATGGGTGAATCAGGTCATCTGGCCGTTGAATTTCTGCCCCAGCACTTCAAGGGCACACCGTTCGGCAAATTTCTACAGGTATTCACCCTGGTCTGCAGCTATGCGTTCGTAATCATCCTGCTCGTGCAGGGCGCCAACATGACTGAAACCATGACCTTTCAGGAATCTCCAGGCATGGAGATCTCGATGAGTTATGTGTATGCCGTCATCCCGGTCAGTTGCATGCTGATGCTGCTTTATCTGATCAGGGACACGGTCAAATTGTTCAAGGGTGAAGATGTCGAACACCATGCGGCTGACTAATCATCAAGAGAGGTAAACATGGAATACGTTCTGTTAGGCTTGTTTCTGCTGCTGACCGCCCTGGGGGTTCCTGTCGCATTCACCCTCTGCCTGTCGGTTGCCACAATTCTGTTTTTTTACATGGATATGCCGCTGGTCATGATCACACAGATCATGTATTCCGGTATCGACTCCTTCTCATTCATGGCCGTACCGTTCTTCATGCTGGCCGGCTCCTTCATGTCAGCCGGCGGAGTCACCAAACGCCTGATCTCCTTCTCCCAGTCCCTGGTCGGATCGCTTACCGGCGGTCTGGCGCAGACCGTTACTGTGTCGGGCTGTTTTTTCGCCGCCATCTCCGGATCATCAGCCGCAACTACGGCAGCTCTGGGCACCACCATGGTCGAGGCCATGGAAAAGAAGGGCTATGCCCGTGACTGGGCCGCCGGGATCGTGGCCTCCAGCGGCGTGGTAGGCATCGTCATCCCGCCCTCCATCACCCTGGTCGTTTACGGCGTCATCGCCGATGTGTCCATCGGTGATCTCTTTGTTGGCGGTTTCGTTCCCGGCATCATGATGGGACTTTCCATGATGATCGTCAGTTGGGTTCTGGCAAAAAAACGCGGCATTGTCACCGAAGGAAATTTTTCCCTGGTCGCAATTGCCAAGGCTTTCAAGGACTCGTTCTTCGCCTTGTTGACGCCTGTCATCATTATCGGCGGCATCTACGGCGGCATCTTCACCCCCACAGAGGCCGCCGCCGTAGCCGGAGTCTACGGCATCCTGATCGGCATGTTCATCTACAAGGAACTTAAGTTCAAGGACTTCCCCAAGATTATCTTCCAGGCCGTGATCGGCACCACCATGATCATGCTGCTGGTAGGCGCTGCCAACGTATTCGGCTGGCTGCTGACCAACCTGCAGATCCCCCACAAGATCGCTGAGTACGTGGTCTCGGTCACATCTTCACCGATCATGTTCCTGATGGCCATGAACCTGCTGCTGCTGATTGCCGGCACCATGGTCAACGCCTCGGCCGCAGTAGTCATTCTGACACCGATCTTCCTGCCGGTGGCCAAAACCCTGGGCATCGACCCGCTCTTCTTCGGCGTTCTGATGGTCGTCAACCTGGCCATCGGCTGCATCACACCGCCGGTCGGACTGGACCTGTTCGTGGCCAGCGCCATCACCAAGGTGCCGATCGAACGCGTTATGACCGCCTCACTGCCTTACCTGTTCGCCCTGCTGGTTACGCTGATGATTCTGACCATCTTCCCCTGGTTCATCACAGTACTGCCCAGCATGCTGCAATAGGGGTCAGCCAAAGACCAGGCCACACAAACCAAAAGCCCTGCGGAAAACCGCAGGGCTTTTGGTTTAAACACTTCTCGTCACAAGAATACTATGACATCAGTTCAAGCCTCTGTTCCTCCGGCAATCCGGCCACATATTCGCTCATGCCGCGCATGGTGTTGCCGAAGAAATAACGCTCTCGGGACTGGATATCCTGGGGCAGCAGGTTGAAATTACAGTAATATTCATCATGCTGCAGCAGCCACTCCACCAGGGCTTGTTCACGCCCTGCTGGTTCAACAGCAGCGGTCTGGGCCACCCCCCTGACCCACAGATGTAACTGAGCACGGGCGATCTGCAGGTGCTCAACAGCCGTAGTCACCAGACCGTAATGGCCAAAGGCCAGGTAGCGCGGGGCCAGGGCGATCATACGGTCGATCGACTGCTGGGCGACTTCCAGCATGAAGCGGGGCGGTGTGGCCGGACGCATGTAGATCCGGCCCGGCAGGTCAGCCCTTACGCCGGCCACCTCGCCGGCAAAGAGCAGTTCATCCAGCTGATAGCAGCAGTGATGGGAGGCATGCCCTGGTGTCTGAAAGGCGCGCACACCGGTTCCACCCACGAATTCGTCATACATGATCCTGTCCTCAGGCACCGACACTATCTCGCCATAGGCATCGGCCAGCGCCCCCAGTACCGTGCGGGACCCCTCCCACAGCTTCTGCGGAGCAACCATATGCCTGATCCCTTCCGGATGACAGATCACACAGGCATCGGGAAATTCTTTTAACAGCGCGCCAACACCGCCGGCATGGTCGATATGGATGTGGGTGATCAGCACATAGTCGATCCGGCTGACCCCCTCCCTGCGTACCGCCTCGCACAGACGGGGTATGGCCGACAGGGGACCGGGATCAACCAGCAGGTTGAAATCATCGCCGCGATAAAGCCAGGAGCTGATAAATTTCCTGAAACCGGTCATGGACGGCAGATCAAGGTCGATGCAGAGCAGATTATCGATATTCATGGTCACACCTTTCATTAAGCAATATCCGTAAATTTGCCTGTCAGGCAGGTATTTGTCAATAGCTTGCGGCTGTTTGGACTTGACATGGCAATCGCAGGTCTGTTTACTTGCCAAAACCAGCACGCGGGGTGTTCATCACCTGCAAGCATCACCACAAAAACCAGGAGTCACAGGCATGAACATCCTTTACACACTGGATCTGATCGGTACGGCAGCATTTGCTGCATCAGGTGCTTTAGCCGGCATCAGGCGCGAAATGGATATCTTCGGCGTAACCGTGCTGGGGCTGGTCACAGCGATTGGCGGCGGCACCCTGCGTGACGTGCTTCTGGGCGATACCCCGCCCTTCATCTTCAAGGACGAGACCTACCTGTACCTTTCCATAGCTGTCTCATTGCTGGTCTTCGTTTTTCACAAGCACCTGCATGCCATTGACACGCCGCTGACCATTTTTGATGCTGTCGGACTGGGTACCTTCGTGGTGATCGGCACCGGCAAGGCACTGGCTTTCCAGACCGGATTCATCGGATCGGTCATGGCCGGCGTTATGACTGCCACAGCAGGCGGGATGATCAGGGATGTGCTTTCCGGCCGAGTGCCAATGGTATTGCAGAAAGAGGTCTATGCCTCGGCCTGTCTGATCGGAGCCATCCTGATGACCCTGCTGCACAGGGTGCAGGTCTCGGACAACTGGGCATTGACAATACCTGCAATTACTGTAATTGTTCTGCGGCTGCTGGCAGTCAGACACAACTGGTCTCTGCCGCGCGCCAACGTTAACAACTGACCAGACTTCAGGGGCGCCAGATATACATAAAGCTGCCGCCCGACAAAGCATTCATACCACCCAGCAACTCTGCCACCGGCATCTCCGACCGGGCATCCGCACCGGCGTAGATGCTGCCTTTGGGATTACCAGGACGGAAGTAGCTGACCACCCGCGCCCTGCCATCCCCAACCTTCCTTCGCATGACGGCAATTACGTCATCCAGGTATCCCACCCTGTCAATCAGCCCGGCCTGACGTGCCTGACCAGCCGTATAGATGCGGCCGTCGGCCAGCATCTTAAGCTGATCACGCGTGAGCCGGTTTCCGGGCCGCTCCATGATAACATCCAGAAAACGCCCGTGCAGCTGGTCGATGATCTCCTTGGCCAGCCGTTCCTCCTCCGGTGTCGCCCTGCGGAAGGGGGAGAGAATATCCTTTTTGTCACCCGATTTGACCGACTGTTCCTCCACTCCAATCTTGCCCATCAGCCCTGCCAGATTGAATTTCATCAGCAGCACGCCGATACTGCCGGTGATTGATGTGGGATGTCCGGTAATCTCATCCGCTGCCGCTGCGATGTAGTACCCCCCGGAGGCGCCCACGGCCATGATACAGGCCTGTACCGGTATGTTTTTCCTTTTGCGAAACTGGCTGATGTCATGGTGGATGATATCGCTGGCAGTCACGCCGCCGCCGGGAGAATTGATTCGCAGGATCAGGCCGCTAATATCCCGGTCATGTTCGGCCTTCTGCAGTGCCTCTCGCACCTGGGAGACCATGGAGGGAGTGCGCTGGCCGAGCACGCTGGAACTCTTCTCCTGTTCAGAGACGGTGCCACTGATATCCAGCAGCAGTATCTTGCGGGGACCATCCCCTTCCAGCACCTGTTCTTCCAGCGGCTGGGACGGTGAAACCAGCGGAACATTTACAAAAGCACATCCAGACAGGCAGTTCAGCATCAACAGACAGGACAGCAGCAGACCAGTTCTTTTCATATCAGCTCCTTTCATCACTCAAATGCCGACCATTTTTCTATCAGCAAGGGCAGTAGTCCTTTCCACATATCGCAACCTCATCAACAATAGCAATGACGCAAGTCCCAAACCCACCACCAGACTGATCCAGAACCCTGCCGCCCCCATCGGTTCACCCCAGAAATGCGTCAATCCGAGACTGTAGCCCAACGGCAATGACACCACCCAGTATGCCAGAACAACCATCACCAATGTCGCACGGGTATCCTTGTAGCCGCGCAAGGTTGCCGCAGCCGCTACCTGAAGAGAATCCGGAAACTGGTACAACGCGTTGAACACCAGCAATCCGGCTGCCATGGCAATCACCTGCCTGTCATCGGTATAGATCGAGGCGATCTGTTGACTGAAAAACAGAGTCAAAGCTGATGTAAACAGCGCAATGATGGCGTTGATCACCAGTCCGGCACGGCTGACCAGCCGCGCCCTGTCATGTCGACCCATGCCGACCGCGTGGCCGACACGAATGGTGATGGCGCTGGACATACTCAAAGGGAGCATGAATACAAGCGATGAATAATTAAGCGTAATCTGGTGGGCAGAGACCGTTAGAGCCCCCAGTGGGGCAAGAAACAATGCAATCAGGGCAAACACGCTCGACTCAACCAGCAGGGAACAGCCTATCGGCAATCCCAGCCTGACAATCTCGGCGGCCCGTTTAACACTTTTAGTCTTCAAAGGCCCAAAGAAACAGGCGGCACGATATGGTCTGGCGATGCGAATGGTCAACAGCATCAATGCGCACATAAACCATAGCGTAATGGCCGTGGCCCAGCCGCACCCGATCCCGCCCAGCGCAGGCAGCCCCATTTTACCGTAAATCAGCAGATAATTGACCAGGGCATTAACCGGCAGGCTGACCAGCCCGATCAGCATGCTGGGCCGGGCCAACCCCATGCCTTCACTCAAATTACGCATCAGGAAAAACAGGGCGGCAGCCGGCAGTCCCCAACTGATCGCCTTGAGATAACCGGCCGCCACATGGGCAATGCCGTCATCAACGCCCATCCAGGCGAAGGCCCATTCCGCATTACACAAAAACAGTGCTGCCGTCAGCACCAACGGTATGGCCACCAGGATGCCGCTACGGGCAAGCGGGCCGGATTCACCCGTACGACCAGCACCGTGCAGTTGGGCCACCATCGGGGTAACAGCCATCAGGACGCCATACATGAACAGAAAAACCGGTAGCCACAGACTGCCGCCAACCGCCACACCAGCCAATTCTACAGCTCCAGCCCAGCCGGCCATGACCGTGTCAATAAAGGTCAAAAGCTGGTTGGACAAAAGCGCTGTCAGAATAGAAACCGACAGGGCCGCCAGGGAGCTCCCCTCGGCCTGATAAAGTCTAAACCGCTGTCTGTTGATCGTGGATATAAACATAGTCTCTCAAAAGTAAAAACCCGGCCTGATCGACCGGGTTGGCTAACGAACAAATGCCAGCTCGCTTTAAAGGCTGGAAGCCAGATAGGCCTCAATCACCGGGGCATCCGCCTCGGCCCAGTCAAGCTCACACAGCCTGTGGCCAGGAAGCCAGACCGCATCGGCATGTTCATGCAGCTGGATTTCACCGGACGCAATCGTACAGACAAAGGGGTAAAGTGTGATCGTGAATCCGGGATAGGCATGGGTAACCGGCGGCAAAGCCCTGCCAACCCGGATCAGGATGCCCATTTCCTCTACCAGTTCCCGCAGCAGGCAGGCCTGCGAGGTTTCACCCGGATCGATCTTTCCGCCGGGAAACTCCCACTTGAGCGGCATGCTCATCTTATGGCTGCGCTGGGCCGCCAGCACCAGGCCATCACGCTCGATGATCGCACAGGAAACGTGAATATGGGCATGGGATGGCGTTATCTGCATACAAGCACACTACAGGCGAAAAAAATTGCGCAGCCGCTGCAGATAGTCATCTCTAACGCCTGTTCTGCCTTGGATCCCACCGGAGTTTCTGGCAAGCTGTTCTGATCTCTCCCGGCGTGTTGCCAATACGGTACTGATCTTTTCCAAGAGCTCCGGATTAGCACGCAAAAGCGGTTCAAGCATCTCTCTGGTGATTTCCGCCAGCCAGACTTCACACACCGAACGCACCGTCGCCTGTCTCGGTTCACCGGTCAATAACGACATCTCGCCAAAAAACGAGTCCTGATGAATGCTGCCGACCTGGTTCCCATCCACATCCACCTCCAGTTCCCCCTTCAGCACCAGATAAAGCGAACTGCCCGCGTCCCCCTGGCGTACCACGACCTCGCCCGGCCCAAAGACCCTGACCGGGGTATGGGTGGCCATGTCTTTGACCACCCCATCATCCAGCATGGAAAAGATGTCAAACTGGCGCAATTCCCTGAAGATCTGTTCAACAGGAAACACAAACGGCTGGGATGATTCGCCGGAGATGATCTGGCGATGGGGAAACGGAAAGCTGAAGCCGTCCCGGGTGACGGCATACCAGAGTCGGCTGAACAGCCTGTCCTGGACCTCGTACATCCTGGCCGGGTCATCAATGCGGTAGACCATGCGGTAGATAATGCCGCTATCGGAAAATTCCTTCAGCCTCACCAGCGGTGCAGGCTGCTTCATCACCAGCGGTTCCCCGTCCAGCACGTCCAGAAGCAGTTGTCTGGCACGGACGGGCGGCATGTCATAGCCCAACATGACCTCGTTGGCCACATCCGGCTTGCTCGCACTTTCGCTGTTACCATGACAGGACACGGCACTCTGCATGATCAGGCTGTTGGGCACAAGCAGCAGCGTGTTGTTCATCCTGCGCAGGGTTGTATGGCGGAACCCGACGTTGACGATCTCGCCAAAAATATTCTTTTCCTCGATGGAGATCCAGTTCCCGCGGCTGAGCAGCCGGTCGGTCTGGATGCAAAACCCGGACATGGCGTTGGTCAGGGTGCTCTGCATGGCAAATGCAATCGTGGCAGTAATTACCGTCGTGGTAGTCACAATGGTCGAAAGATCGATCTTGAACACCAGGCTGAGCGACAGAATACAGACGGTCAGATAGACCACCAGCCGGACCGCGTCACGCAGCAAAGACGGGATATCACCGTTTAAGTGCAGTCGCAGATATACATCAACAATCAGGTACATGGCCAGCTTGGCCACACAGAGCAGCACCACAATCGTCTGTATGCCGGCAAGCATGCTGCGGTAACTGGGAATCCCCTCCAATGCCACTTCAATCACCAGCAGCAGCATACCAAACAAAGCCAGTTTGATCGGAGCGGTGATGCTACTACCGGTTTCCTGGCCATGATTTTTCCTGATCAGCATGACACTCAAGAAAAATATCAGCGTAACCGTCAAGACAACAATGCGGTTGATCAGCAGGAAATTAACGTCAATTATGGAATTCAGCGACATGACGGCGTCATTCATACCCAGCTCTCCGGTAAAACTCAGGTCTCCAGTGCACCAATCAGGCTTTTCACATCCGTGACGTGATTTTTCAACAGCCAGTCCTCCATCCCTTCGGCCACCTGCTGGGCAGAAGCAGGATTGATGAAACTGGCTGTGCCTACCTGTACGGCTGTTGCCCCGGCCAGCATGAACTCCAGTGCATCGGTGGCGTTCATGATGCCGCCAATGCCGATAACCGGCACCTTAACGACCCTGGAAACCTGCCAGACCATGCGCAGGGCCACCGGTTTTATGGCCGGCCCGGAGAAACCGCCGGTGACATTGGCCAGCACCGGTCGGCGCTTCTGCAGGTCAATGGCCATGCCAGTCAGTGTGTTGATCAGCGAAAGGGCATCTGCCCCGGCATCCTCACAGGCCCTGGCCATAACCGTCACATCGGTGACATTGGGGGACAGTTTTACGATCAGCGGCTTGGCAGTCGCCTTGCGGCAGGCAGAGACCACATCAAAGGCACAGGCCGGGTCTGTTCCGAAGACAATTCCCCCCTGTTTGACATTGGGGCAGGAGATATTGACCTCCATGCCAGCCACCTCGGGCAGTTCGTCCAAGCGGTGGGCCAGCTCGGCATATTCATCAATGGTATTACCGAAAAAGTTAACAATGGCGGGGGTATTGACCGATCTGATGAAAGGCAGCTTCTTTTCAACAAAGACATCAATACCCACATTCTGCAAGCCGATGGCGTTGAGCATGCCGCCCGGCGTTTCAACGATGCGCGGGGTGGGATTGCCGGCCTTGGGCTTTAGTGAAAGCCCCTTGGTCACATAAGCGCCGATCTTTTCCAGATCGACATATTCGGAAAATTCCTCGCCATAGCCGAAGGTGCCGGAGGCGGTCATTACCGGATTGCGCAGCTTGATGCCGGCGATGTTTACGGACATGTCAGGTGCTGTCATATTATCTCCCCCATCCAAGATCGCTGCTTTCAAATACCGGCCCCTCGGCGCAGACACAGCGATAATCCGGATGCTCCACGGAATGCTCCCGCCCCGGTGTCACACACCCCAGGCAGGCACCCACACCACAGGCCATGTAACCCTCCAGTGAAACCTGGCAGGAGAGTTCACGCTGGCCGGCAATCCTGGCAACGGCATTCAGCATGCCGTGGGGGCCGCAAGCAAAGATGGATGGCCTGCCCTGCAGCATGTCAAGCGTGGCGGTCAGGGCTTCGGTCACCAGACCACAGCGTCCCAGGGAACCATCCTCGGTGGCAACATAGCACTCCACACCCAGACGCTCGAATTCAGTGATACAGAGGATGTCATCCCGCGTACGGCCGCCGGCAAACAACCTGACCGGCGAATCCTTGACCAGCTCCCTGGCCAACAGGTAAAGCGGCGCCAGCCCTACCCCGCCGCCGACAATCAGCTTATCCTGCCCAGGCTCGCCAACCGTAAACCCCTTGCCCAGCGGCCCCAAGATATCCAGCTGATCGGTACTGTGCAAGCTTGAAAGCATCTCCGTGCCTTTGCCGACCACCCGGTACAGTATTTCAAAACAGGGCTGGGATACCCCGCCACTGTGAGACGGCGTATGCACCCCCACATCAAAGATGCCGAATGGACGCCTGAGCAGCGGATCGATGGCAGAATTCACACGCACCATCACGAACTGCCCCGGCCGGGCGGAAGCAAACTCCGGCGGCGCGGTCATGCGCATGCGCCAGTAACCGGGCGAAACCTGGAAATTGGAAAGAATCATGGATTTGAACTGCATGGAAGCTCCTTTAACGATAGATACGATGATACTGGAGGGAGCATACTGCCTCTACCCCCAGCTGATCACCCCGTACCAGGCCATTGCCATCAGCACCAGACCGAAGGCAATGCGATACCAGGCAAAGATAACGAAGTCATGACGGGAGATGTAACGCAACAGACCACGCACAGCCACAAGGGCGCTGAGGAAGGAAAACACAAATCCCACGGCCAGCAGGGTCGTCATCTCGCTGTCCAGAAAGTGCCGGTGTTTGTACAGATCGTACAGGGCGGCGCAGGTCAGCGTGGGAATGGCCAGGAAGAAGGAAAACTCGGTAGCGGCCTTGCGGGAAAGGCCGAAAAACAGACCGCCGATGATGGTTGCGCCGGAACGGGAGGTGCCGGGTATCAGCGCGAAACACTGGGCAAACCCGACCTTGAGTGCGTCCTGCCAGCCCATCTCATCGACCTCCTGGATACGGATTTCATGCTTGCGGCGCTCAGCCCAGATGATCACCAGACCGCCGACAATAAAGGCGACAGCAACCGGCAGCGGCGCAAACAGGTACTTCTTGATCAGCTTGCCCATGAAAAAGGCCGTGGCACCGGCCGGTATAAAGGCGATCAGCACATTGGCTGCAAAACGGCGTGATTGTTCGTCGGTCGGCAGCCCGGCGGCTACATGGGTCAGCTTGTGGCGGTACTCCCAACAGACGGCCATGATGGCGCCCAACTGAATGAATATCTCGAATACGCTGCGTTTGTCGTTGTCCAGAAAACCGAGCAAATCCCCGGTAATGATCAGATGTCCGGTGCTGGAGACCGGCAAAAATTCGGTCAACCCCTCCACCAGGCCCATGATGACTGCTTTTAAAATCAATACAAATTCCACTCAAACCGCCTTTACATTTTGTTAGTCCACAAGCGATCTTTCCATCAATATCGCATCCTCTTTGCCTTCGTAATAACCCTTGCGGATAAAATAGCGCTGAAAGCCATATCCCACATACAGGGCGATTGCGGCCGCGTTGGATTCACGCACCTCCAGCACCAGGCTTTCCGCCCCCTTTTCACGGGCCAGCCTGATGGCCAGTTCCATCAGCATGCGCGCCACACCGTTGCGCCGGAAATCTGGCGCTACGGCGATATTCAAGATCTGGGCCTCTTCGAACAGAGAGGATAAGCAGAGAAAGCCGGCGATACTGCCGTTGATCTCAGCCACATGGGGAAAACAGATATGCGAGTGGATCTCCTGGATGAAATGTTCCCTTTTCCAGGGAACCGGGCAGGAGACATGTTCGATTGCCAGCACCCCATCCAGGTCGTCTCTGGTCATCGGTCGTATTTGCACGGACACTGGCAGGGTCATGGCTGGCATGATATGCAAATGACCAGCAGTTGTAAACGGTTTTAACCCGGATTTCAGATCAGTCCAGGCGCACAAACATGGAGCGATACCGGAAACGGGTGGGAATGACAAAAGGGGTACTGGATGCCCAGACACTGGTCAGTCAGACCATAACAGACTATTACGGGGTATTCGATTACCGGGTGGCAATGGCCCAACTGAAAAGGGCCTTGGGGAAGTTTTTGGCCACCATACAACAGGGATTGAGTATTATCAGGCCACGACTTCCATTGTCTGGCGCCAGCCAAAGGCACGCGTCTGACAGGCATTCACACCAGCGGTCAAAAGACCCAATTCTTCGATCTTTAGTGCAGCAGCATCAAGTTCGTTTTGCTCCAGCAATTCAACCAGATGCAGCAAGGCTCCCAGCCGCCCTTCCCGGATGACCAGCGCAGCAATGATATCTTCGGAAAGATTGAGACCGCTAACAACATCTTCCATCGGGATCCCATAGAAATCATTCAGAACAGAAAGTATGCCGACCATGAAGGCACGATCAGGGGCACATTTGAAGCAGCTCAGGTTTTCCGGCAAGCATGCCAGATTCTCCATCATGGTTGCACGCACAGCCGCCATGTCCACCACCGGATTGCTGAAGCCACGACTATCATCGGCAGCAAATACCGCCAACTGCACCCACTTGCGCAACAGACCAAAACCGATGATGGTGATGGCGTGCCGGACCGTCCTGATCTTTTCCCGCAGACCAGTTGCGACCGAATTCACCAGCAACAGCAGCTTGTAGGTCAGGGCCGGGCTTTTCTTGAATACCGCCTCGACCTCATCGATACAGGCGTCATCACCAAGCTTTGACATCAGCTCAAACAGGATGCTGACCGAATCCTCCAAACGCCGCTTCTGTATCAGCGAGGGACGCGCAAAGAAATAGCCCTGGAACAGCTCGAATCCCATGCCCCGACTGCGCAGATAGGCCGCACGGGAATCAACCTTTTC
>DAONZY010000003.1:26019-76144 GCA_035407085.1 Deltaproteobacteria bacterium
AGATCGGCTTCCACATTGATGTAGCCATGCTGCCCGGACAGGATCCGATCACCGCCAATACCTGTCAGCGCATTAACCATGACAATAGCGCTCGCCCTGGTTGCATCATCGATAGCTGCGCTGGATACGGAACGCGGCGAACGAAACAGCAGTTCGTAAGCCACGATCTCCTCCATCCGGTTCAATATCGGCTGTCTACCGATCAGGTTGTGATTATCCATGAGTAGCTATCCGGTCAAACACGCTGATGTAATTTGTCTGTACATACATGAAATGCATGCATCTTATCGTATGCTTTTATCATTAATTTACCAAAGCGCAAAGAGAAGATCAGATCCTGACAGAGATAATGCCCAGTTCATTCCGCTCGGCCACGGTCACAGGCTCGGAGGCCCTGGGGACTAACTGTTGCTGGGGGAGGCGATCATTATGGAGCGTCTCTGATGACTGGTTGCTGCTGCTGTCCAGATTCTGATCTGCAGATAGGGTAACGGTGTCTTCCACCAGGGGAAAGTGTCTGCGGGGTTTGAAGTTATGCTGCGGGGCTGCGGGGTCCTTATCCCGTTCATAACGCGCGATCTGTTTGCGGTATTCTTGCGCCAGCGGTGTTTCTTCACCGTTTCTGTGTTTGATGGTGAATGGCATGCCTGCAGACTATCATATGGGCCGGGAAAACTTAAGGCAAAAATAATCCATGCACATATCAGCGGAAGAAACAACCGAATGGATGGCCGCAAAAAAGAGCGGCAATAACCCAATGGGGGTTATTGCCGCCGACATGTCAATCAACCAGCTCAGCCTGTTTGTTGAAGCCCGTACTGCAACAAGCCCTCTCGGCAGCAGGTGCCTTGACGATCATACCCAGCACGGCCGCGAAAAAGCAAAGGGCAGATGAGATCAGATAAGCGGTGTTGTACCCGCCGGTGATGTCCAGGATATAACCGGCAGCCAAAGGACCGGAAACACCAGCCACGCCCCAGGCAGTAAACAGGATGGCATAGTTGAAACCCATGTTTCTGGTACCGTAGAAATCGGCAATTGCGGAAGGATAAACAGACAGCATGGCCCCGTACGAAAAGGTAATGACCATCGCCCCGATCAGGATTGACGCAAAGCTGTTAAAACCTGAGAACATAAGCAGTGTGGCGCCCTGCATCAGATATAGAATCGTCATGGTTCGACCGCGACCGATCTTGTCGGAAACAAAACCAGCCACCGGCCTGCCCAGGGCGTTGGAGATGGCGATGATAGACACCAGCGTCACCCCCATGTTGATGCCGGTCTGCAGTACGGCAATCTTGGCAAGATGTCCAATCAGGATCAGACCAGCCATGGAACCGGCCAGAAACATCATCCATAGCAGGTAGAACTGGGGGGTTTTAAGCATCTGCCTCCAGTTGTAGTCCTGATTGCAAACCGCTGCCGCAGCAGACTGGGAAGTAACGACAGCCGGCTGTTCCTTAGGCACCGAGAGCAGCTGGGCAAAGCCCATGATCAATAGCCCGAAAACAATGCCCAGAATCCTGAACGTGTCAAACACGCCGTAAGAAGCAATTAAAAACTTGGTCAGCGGTGCAATATACAGCGCAGCCAAACCGAAGCCGGTCACAACGATGCCGGCAATCAGCCCCTTCTGCTCAGGCCTGAACCACTTTACAGCAGCAGGTGTGGTGGCAGAATAACCCATGCCGATTCCGGCGCCGGTCAACACTCCAAAACAGATGATAACCCCGGTCAGAGTGGGAAATACACTGGAAAGCACCAGCCCCAGACCCGTAAAAGCACCGCCGGCCGTGGCGACTATTCGGGGGCCGAATATATCCTGCAGCTTGCCCCCCACCAGCATGATCAGGGCAAATACAACAATCGCGACCGTATAGGGCAACGACGCCTGGAAACTGGTCCATTTGTACAGACTGCTCAGGTTTGCCGAAAAGATACTCCAGGCGTAGAGCACACCAAACATCAGGTTGATACACAATCCGGACAGCACAACAATCCAACCACGGTTAAAACTCTTTGACATTGTTCTCCTCACTAGTTCACTTGTTTTATTTTGGCATTCAGCCAATGCTACACATGCCGCTAACGGCAGCAGTTTTCCAACACAATCACACTATTTGCCACACTAGTTTAAGCAATTACACTTTTAATCTGTTTACATAATACTGTTTTACAGATTGTCATGTATATCACTAAGGAATTATGGATGTCAAGCACCCGGCATCCTGTTATCCACAACACATAACAGCATAAATCGGTTTTAACTGGTCATATCAGTAAACTCAAACGTCCATCGCCACGGTCAGCATCATTTTTTTTAGTGCTATAATCTGGACAGACTGAACAGCCTTTGCCAAAACGGGGAGGAACCATGATTTCTGTAATAATAGCCGCATACAATGAAGAACAGCGCCTGCCGGACTCCCTGGTCAGAATCGACACCTGCCTTGCTACCCTTGATACGCAATACGAAATCATCGTTGTTGACGACGGCAGCAGCGATCTTACCGCTGTTGTGTCCAAAGCCCTTTCATACCGGATCAAAAACCTGACCGTGCTGCGCTATGAAAAGAACATGGGCAAAGGCTATGCCCTCCGCTACGGCGTAGCACATTCCGTTGGCGATCATGTACTGGTTACAGACGCCGACCTGTCCACGCCGATCGATGAGCTGCTAAAGCTCCTGCCGCTTGTTGCAGGGAATCGGAACCACATTGCCATCGGTTCGCGGGCCCTGGCAGAGAGCGACGTCATCAAACGGCAGCCATGGTGGCGGCAGGGCATGGGGCGCATTTTCAATCAACTTGTGCGTCTGATCGTTCTGAGTGGTTTTCATGATACGCAATGCGGGTTCAAACTGTTTGAAGGCAATACCGCCAGACGCCTTTTCAGGGAGGCCCGTATAAACAGGTTTGCCTATGATGTTGAAATACTTGCGCTGGCCATCTCCAGCGGCTGCAAGGTTTGCGAGGTTCCGATCCGCTGGATCAATGCACCCGGCTCCAAGGTGCACCCGGTCAGGGACTCCCTGCAAATGCTGAAGGACCTGATCAGGATCAGATGGTCAACCGGATATGTGCATCAAAACAGGATTCACTGGCGGCTTCATCCTGCAGCCGTGCCCGCTGTGGCCGTAACCAGAAATTTCAGACACCAAAGCAGCAACCGGAACATTCACAAGGCCCTCTGATTTTCTTACAAACATGACAAAGGCGGCGATCAAATGGATCAGACAGGCAGAAGACTGGTAAACGAAGGCATTATCAGCGAGGCACAATTGGTACAGGCGCTGGAGCACCAGAAGCTGCACGGCGGGCGGCTGGGCCAGAATGTCGTTGCACTGGGTTTTATCAACCAGGAGGCCTTGGAAAACTTCTTCAAACGCTATCCGCCGCCGCCTGGTGATCTGGAAGCGACCGGGGTGGATGCCTCCCTGTTGACTGACCTGGTCATGAAGCATCTGCTGTTCATGGGAGAGTTCAAACTGTCCGATGTGGCTGAACGTGTCAAACTGCCCATGCCGGTCGTTGATTCCATACTGGAAAACCTGAGAAGGGACAAACTGATTGAGGTCAAAGGAGGCAGCGGATACGCATCTGTCACCTACACCTTCAAGATCAGTGATACAGGCAAGGTCAGAAGCAATGAGCTGTTTGAATTGTGCCGCTATTTGGGCCCGGCTCCGGTATCTCTCGAGTCCTACCGCAACATGGTCGAACTGCAGAGCGTGAAAAACATCGTGGTTGGCGAAGAAAACGTCAAGAAGGCGTTTGCCCATATGGTGGTCAGCGACAGCTTGCTGAAACGCCTTGGTCCTGCCATCAGTTCCGGCAAATCGCTGTTTGTATACGGCCCTCCCGGCAACGGCAAGACCGCCATTGCCGAAACAATCGGCGGTGTCCTGCCGGAGGTAATCTACATCCCTTATGCCATCACAATCGGCGGTCAGATCATCAGCGTATTCGACCCGGTCAACCATGTGCCGGTCACCTCGGACACGGAAACTAGCAGCATAGACCCGCGCTGGATATTGATCAAACGTCCGGTCATCATGACTGGCGGAGAGCTGACCCTGAAAATGCTGGATCTGGATTTTAACGAGGTTTCCAAATACTACGAAGCGCCGCTTCAGATGAAGGCCAACAACGGGCTGTTCATAATCGACGACTTCGGGCGTCAGCAGATTGACCCGCAAAACCTGCTGAACCGCTGGATTGTACCGCTGGACAGGAGGATCGATTTCATGTCGCTCAACACCGGCATGAAGTTCCAGATTCCATTTGACATGCTGGTGATCTTCTCCACCAATCTGGAGCCAAAAGATCTGGTGGACGAAGCCTTCCTGCGCAGGATCCGCTACAAAATCAAGATCGACCACCCCACGGCTGAACAGTACGAAACCATTTTCAAACGCATCTGCGACAAAAACGCCATCACCTTCAACCGTGACGCTTTCGACTATCTGATCAACGACTGTTACGGCAGTAACGGGGTGAAACTGAATGCCTGCCATCCGAGGGATATCATCGACCATATTATCGACATAGCTCACTATTACCGCCGTCCGCCAGAGATGAACAGGGAAGGCATAGCTGCCGCATGGGCCAACTATTTCGTTGACATGTAGGTTACAGCGCTCCCGAAAAGTCTGACTTCAAAGCATCTCCACCGCCCGATGCGCCAGGGCGACGATCTCGTCCGGCGACTCGTTGCAGAAACGGATTGCCGCCCCGAAGGTCACCGTAACCTTGCCCGGCTTCGGCCAGCCAGCATCATGGGGCAGAATCTGATAGGTGCCGCTGATCTTGACCGGAACCACCGGAATACCCAGTTCCCTGATTATGACACCCAGACCCGGCTGGAAACCATGCAGGTTTCCATCGCGAGAATGCTGGCCTTCCGGAAAGAAGAGGATGTTGATGCCGTGATCGGCCAACCTGCCCATGAAGCGCAGGGCGCCTCTGAAGCTTCGTGACTGGGGAAGCGGAAACAAATTCAGCAGCCACGAACCCAGATCGTAAGACAATCTCCTCCAGAATCTTTTGGAAATGCTGTCGTATCTGCCGAAAAAAAATTCCTCCCAGGCAGCGGTGGCCGTGTTGTAACGCAACTGCGGCGGAAGCGCCATCATGATCGATGGCTGATCGCAGTAACTCAAGTGGTTGGAGATGAACATTACCGGCTGATGCAGATGTTGCAGATGTTCGCTGCCACGCACCTCAATATCCGCCAGACAGCGCATCAGCGGATGGCACAACAGGATGTCGGACAGGCGTCTTATGCACCTGACCGGCAGCGAATTTGTCCAGAAACGGAAACGATCGCGCGTGCGGACTCTGGCCCGTTTTGCAAGAATCTCCCGCAAGTCCCCCACCCGTGTTTCCAGGCCGATCAGCCCGTCATCCAGGTCCAGTCTGAATTCCTGTTCCAGCATGTTGACCAGTTCCGCCCTGCCGATGGAGGTCAGCCCCAGTTCCGTCACCATCAGTGAATCGTCGCGGATCATGCTGACACTGGTTCCGGTGATGCCGGCAATGATGTTCAGCAACCGGTCATGGGACTGCTCCAGCCCCTGCTGGTCCCTGCCCCTTAACAGTTTGGATTTGACCAGAAACTTCTGGATTTTCAATGTGGCTGTCTTGGGAAATTCAGCCTCATCCCAGATGGAGAAGCCCGTGATCTGCTGGAGCGTATCGAGCGTCCGGTTGGCATCGGATACAATGTCAGCCGGGTTTCTGCCGCTTGTGTCTAACAGCAGAACGGCGTGAACCTCTTCACTGCCGCCCCTTTCCAGGCCAATCACACAGGATTCTTTGACCCCGGAGGTTTTGTTCAGCACGGCCTCCACTTCGTCCGGGTAAACATTCACCCCCGCACCCGTAACGATCAATTCCTTTGCCCGTCCCCTGATCGTCAGCCAGCCATCCGGCGCGATCTCCCCCAGATCGCCGGTTCTGAACCAGCCATCCGGCGTGAATGCTTCGGCTGTGGCCTGATTGTTGCGGTAGTACCCGGGGAAGATACTGTCGCCACGGGCCAATATTTCCTTGCCATCCAGCTTGAGCTGAATGCCTGGCAACGGGGTGCCGACCGAACCGGCCACCTGTCGCTCAATCGGATTGACCGTCAGCACCGGAGAACATTCCGTCAGGCCGTACCCCTCCAGCAGGGTAAACCCCATGCCGCTCCAGAACTGGAAAACCTCCGGATCCAGTGGCGCGCCACCTGAGACAAATACACGGAATTTGCGGCCAAACTTCAGATGTACCGGAAAAAAGACTACCCTGCGCAAGGCTGCAGGCAAAGCCAGGGATACGCCCAGCAAAAAGCGGGCGAACCCGTACAGGCGCTTTTCCTCAAGCCCCTGCTCTATGGATGTCTTCAGCAGCTGCATCAAACGCGGCACCGCCATCATGGCATGGATATCCTCTTCAGCCAGGGCCTCCATGATGGCAGAGGGCTTGATCGTACCCGGATAGACGATGGAGCCTCCGCGGTAAAGCGGGGTAAAAAATCCGCCCATCTGTTCAAACATATGGGAAATGGGGAGCAGGGAAAGAAAGACAAAAGCGGGTGTGATGATTGGCACATGCCGGTTGATCTGGATCAGGTTGGCAATCAGGTTGCGGTGGGTCAGCATGACACCCTTGGGATTGCCGGTGGTGCCGGAGGTATAGATGATCTGGGCCGTATCGTCAGGGGACGGACGAGCGGCGATCTCCAAAGGGGACGCATCTTCCAGCAGGTATTGCAGCTCTTCCAGTAGCAGCTCGTTGCATCCGGCCATGCGGTCAAGTTTGAAACGACTCTGGATGACCAGTCTGGCGTCCGTGAGCCGATGGATTGTGACAGCACGCTCCCGGTCAGACATGAAGTCAACCGGCACGGCAATGGCGCCACTCAGGATTATGCCCCAGTAGGCCACGCCCCACCAGGATGAATTTGGCCCCCAGATCAGCACATGATCCCCGGGGGCAACACCCCTGTCCGTCAGCAAACAGGCCATTTTCAAGGACAACTCGTGCAGCTCGCGGTATGAATAACAGAAACGGCGCACACCGCTGCGATTGATTAAGGCCGTTTTATCGCCCCGGGCTGCAAATGTTTCGAACAGATCGACCAGTGTCTGCATATGGCCCCTGAATATGAAAATAATTTTAAAAGCGAATGCTGTTTTTAACCACAAACAGGATATGGGTGCCAGGACATTTCATTATCGCCAAAAACCCGAATAAAGCTTGCAATTACGCTCTGGCGCAAGTAATGTATAGCAGTTTAACCAACAAATGCAATGAGGAGTAACACCCGGTATGAGCAAAGAAGAAGCGATTGAAGTTGAAGGAACCGTAATTGAGCCGCTGCCAAATGCAATGTTCCGGGTCAAGCTGGAAAATGATCACGTTGTGCTGGCGCACATCTCTGGCAAGATGCGCAAGTTCTTCATCAAGATTCTCCCCGGCGACAAGGTGACGGTCGAACTCTCCCCCTATGATCTCAGCAGGGGACGCATTACCTACCGCGCCAAATAATTTGATCCTGCAACACGACACTCTACAGCGGGCCCATTCATCAGATGGGCTTGTTGCATTTAAAAAACAACTTGCGAGGAAACAATGTACACAGCTGCAGACCTGAAAAAAGGGCTTAAAATCACGCTTGACAGCGATCCTTACATCATCATCGCCTTTGACTTCACCAAGCCGGGCAAAGGTCAGGCCCTTTACCGTACCAAGATGCGCAATATGATCAACGGCACTATTCTGGATCGCACCTATCGTTCCGGCGAAACATTCGAACCGGCCAGCCTGGAAGAACGCCAGATGGAATTCCTCTACAAGGAAGGCACGCACTACACCTTCATGGACCAGCAGACCTACGAACAGGTAATCATGGAAGAGGAAACGGTCGGCGACGCCAAAAACTTCATGCTTGAAAACCTCAAAGTGGATGTACTCCTGTTCGGTGAAAAGGCCATTGGCGTAACACTGCCCAACTTTGTAAACCTGCGTGTAACCCAGACCGAACAATGGGCCAAAGGCGATACCAGCGGCAACGATTCCAAACCTGCCACCGTGGAAACCGGCTATGTACTGCGCGTACCCCCCTTCATCGAGGAAGGCGAGCTGATCACCATCGACACGCGTAACGGTGAATACTCAACCAGAGTAAAAGGCTAACCGGGACAACAAGATATCAGACCAACGGGGCGAGTCAGCATGACTCGCCCTTCTCGTTTTCAGAGGTTACAACGATGAACAGCAGAGGTCATAACCTGGTAATCAGGGCTGAAGTCATCCGGTCAATCAGGCATTTTTTTGAACTGAATGGCTTCCTGGAGATTGAAACACCGTTACGCATACCGGCCAATGCACCTGAAGAACATATTGATCCTGCCCACGCCGGCAGGCAGTATCTGCAGACATCGCCTGAAATCTGCATGAAAAGGCTGCTCTGCCGCGGCCACAAAAAGTTCTTTCAGATCAGCCATTGCTGGCGCAGCAATGAACGCGGCCGCCGACATCTGCCCGAATTCACCATGCTGGAATGGTACCGTGCCGACAGCTGCTACAATCAGCTGATGAATGACTGTGGGGAACTGCTGGCACACATTGCCCAAGACCATCACTGCCTGAAGGGAATGCCGTACCAGGGACAGCAGATCCGCCCGGCTGCGCCAGCAGAACGGATCACCGTCAGGGAGGCCTTCAGGCGTTACAGTGCCAGGGAGATGGATGCGACGCTGGCCGACGGCAGCTTTGATGAATGCATGGTAACGGAAATCGAACCGGGACTACCCTGGGACCATCCGGTATTCCTGACGGATTACCCGGTTGAGCATGCGGCGCTGGCCAGGGTCAAACAGCAGGACAGCACCGTGGCAGAACGTTTTGAACTGTATCTGGGAGGACTTGAGCTGGCCAACGGTTTCAGCGAACTGAACGACCCGGTTGAGCAGCGGGCACGTTTCATGGAAGCCAATCGCCGGAGAGAAGCAAGGGATATGCCGCCGCTGCCGCTACCGGAACCTTTCCTGGAGGAGCTGGGCAGCATGCCCGCATCAGCCGGCATTGCGCTGGGCATAGATCGATTGGTCATGCTTTTCTGTGATACAACCGACATCGACAGCGTGGTCGCCTTTACCCCCGAGGAGCTGTGATATCCCTGTAGGCAACCCGCCGCCCTTCATAGGTGGTCAGATAGAGCGTATCCCCCTGCCTCTCGGCAGCATCGGGCAAAAGCGGTACCTTGCCCATCCCGCCCGGCAGATCAACCACGAAATGCGGCACCGCCAGGCCGGAGACATGCCCACGCAGCCCCCTGATGATATCCAGACCGGTTTCCACCGATGTGCGGAAGTGGGCCGTTCCCCTGACCAGATCCATCTGATGGATATAATACGGCCTGACCCTTATGGACAAAAGCCCGGTCATCAGAGCAGACATGGTCTCCACATCATCATTAACCTCCTTTAGCAGCACAGTCTGGTTGCCCAGCGGAATACCCGCATCCGCCAGCATGCCGCAGGCCGTTGAGGAAAGAGCATTGATCTCTGCCGGGTGATTGAAGTGGGTATTGATGTAAAGCGGGTGAAACTGCCTCAGTATTGCACATAAAGCCGGAGTAACCCGTTCCGGAAAGGTAACCGGCACACGGGTACCGATACGGATGATGGCGATATGCCCGATACTGCGCAGACGTCCGAGCAGATAATGCAGCGATTCGTCCGTCAGCATCAGCGGGTCTCCGCCGGACAAAACAACATCACGAATGGCGCCATGTGCAGCAATGTATTCCAGCGCACGTTCCAGCCCTTCCCTGCTCAACGGAGCATCCCCCTCCCCCACCATCCGTTTGCGCATGCAAAAACGGCAATAGACCGGACAACGATTGGATACCAGGAGCACCACCCGGTCCGGATAGCGGTGGATCAAGCCGGTCACCGGGCTTAAGGATGATTCGGACAGCGGATCTGGAATCTGTTCGTGATCCTGCAGCTCCCTGGTATCGGGAACGCACTGTCTCCAGATCGGATCTCCCGGTTTGTGGATCAGCTTTGCATAGGAGGGTGAAAGGCGAAAAGGGTAGCGGCCAAGAACAGGGGCCAGGTCTGCATATTGTTGGGGACACGGGACTATCTCTTGCAGTCCGATGTTATTGCTGTGGATATATCGCATCTATGCCTGAATAAAAACCCTTCTAAAAGCTCTAGCGCACAATCAGCCTGACAAATTTGGACAGATAGTCCACGCCCGACCAGACCGTGAGGGCAGTGGCAATCCAGAGAAAAAACATGCCGGCGTTGTGCATGTCCGCCCGCATCAGGGGATGTTCAAAACCAAGAAACCAGTAATATTCGTAATGCAGCAGCAGGCCGATGATGGCAACCAGCTGAAAGATGGTCTTGAATTTACCCAGATTGCTGGCTGGTATGACAATACCGTCACTCGAGGCAATCCCGCGCAGGCCGGTAATGATGATCTCGCGCCCGAGTATGACCAGCACAATCCAGGCAGGGATCCGCCCATAGGGAAGGATCATGATCATGGCCGCCATCACGATCAGCTTGTCTGCAATCGGGTCCAGAAACTTGCCAAATACTGTCACAATACGCATGCGTCGCGCCAGATAGCCGTCCAGCCAGTCTGTGAAAGCTGCAGCAGAAAAAACGACCGCGGCCCAAAACCCTGCTTCGCGCGAGGGAGACGTGAGCATCGCCGCCATAAGCGGGATAGCGGCAATGCGAAGCATTGTCAGCATGTTTGGCAGATTGAAAACGGGATGGGCTGATCTCGTGTCCATGATTCCTGTGTACTTTCATTGGATAGATAACCGGTCGGACGGCCAGAGGCTTCCTGGCAGACAAACCTTGATCATATGTTCCGCTCAGTTTGTCTGATAAGTCTGCATATATGACAGGACGCGATTAACATAATTGCGGGTCTCCGCATAGGGAGGAATGCCACCGTACCTGGCGACCTTGCCCAGACCGGCATTATAGGCGGCAAGGGCAAGTGAAACATCTCCACGGAATGTATCCAGCAGAAAACGCAGGTACTTGACCCCGCCTTCCACATTGTCTGCGGGATCAAAGGCGTCATTCACCTTGAGCGACCTGGCGGTGGACGGCATCAGCTGCATCAGCCCGCTGGCCCCCTTGCTGGATACAGCATTGGGGTTGTAGCCGGATTCGGCATGGATAACAGCCTTGATCAGGGAAACACTTACGCCGTACTTGTTGGCACAACGCTTTATAATACTATCATATACGGCCGGGTTAACCGCGCGGGACATGCGCAACATGGTGCGCAAGCGTCTGTCCTTTTTGATATCACGCATGAAAATCTTGAAGCGCTTGTCAGTCGGGCTATCCGTGAAATGCACCGTCCCCTGACCATCTTCATAACGGTAGATATCCGCCGCAGCGGTCTGGCACAAAAAAAGGCCAGTCATAATTGCCAAGGATGTCAAACGGTATGTTTTCAAGCAAATAGCACACATGAATTTCAAATAATCCCTAAACACCATGATTTGTCAAGCATATTCGATCGAAAGCAGGGGCGCGAAGCCGCTTTGATACTGAAACAGCCAGTTTAAAATTGACTTTTTCGACCCCATGTTCTAATAAATTGAGCTTGCCCGAGGAGGATAATACATATGAGTGAGCAAAGAGTCACATATAAGGATGCAGGCGTAGATATCGCTGCCGGCAACAGTTTTGTAAACATGATCAAACCGCTGGTCAAGTCAACGTTCCGGCCTGAAGTGATGGCTGAAATAGGTGGGTTTGGCGGGCTGTTTTCACTGAACACGGCTAAATACAAGAACCCGGTGCTGGTTTCCGGTACCGACGGCGTCGGAACCAAGCTGAAGATTGCTTTCCTGGCTGACAAGCACGACACGGTAGGCATTGACCTGGTTGCCATGTGCGTGAACGATATCGTCGTCCAGGGAGCAGAACCGCTTTTTTTCCTGGACTACCTGGCAACCGGCAAGCTGCTGCCCGAGAAGGCAGCTGATATCGTCAAGGGGATCTCCGAAGGTTGCCGCCAGGCCGGCTGCGCCCTGATCGGCGGCGAAACAGCCGAAATGCCGGGCTTCTATGCCGACGGGGAATACGACATTGCCGGATTTGCCGTAGGCGCAGTTGACCGCGACAGTATCATCGACGGCGCGGGCATTGCGGTCGGCAACCGCCTGATCGGCATCGCTTCCAGCGGCCTGCACAGCAATGGTTATTCACTGGCGCGCAAACTGGTTTTCGAACGCATGGGGCTGACCATAAACTCTGAATTTCCAGGTACTGGGCGCACTGTTGCAGAAGAACTGCTGACCCCCACCCGCATCTATATCCGTTCCGTCATGAACCTGCTCAAGGATTTTACCATCAACGGCATCGCTCACATAACCGGCGGCGGACTATTGGAAAATGTACCGCGGGTTCTGCCCAAAGGATGCCGGGCGCTCCTGCATCTGAACAGCTGGCAGCGCCCTGTCATTTTTAATGTGCTGCAGGAAGCTGGCAATGTGGATCGAAACGAGATGTACCGCGCCTTCAATATGGGGATTGGCATGGTGCTGGTCGTTCCGGAGAACGACACAGAAGACATGATCGACCGCCTGAACGGCATGGGCGAAAACGCCTGCCTGATAGGTGAAATAGCAACCTGTGAACCAGGCAGCGAGTGTGTGGAACTGGTGGAGGGATAGTGTCGGCAAGCATGCCCACACAGATTGCCGTGCTCGTATCCGGAAGCGGTTCCAACCTGCAGGCAATCATCGATCGGATCGAAGCCGGAGACATCAAGGCCATCATCAGCTGCGTCATCAGTAACAAGCCCGACTCGCTGGCACTTGTCAGGGCCGGCAAACACGGCATACCGACCTTTGTGCTGGAAAACAACAGCGCTTCGACGCGCGAAGAATACGATTGCCGTCTTGTGGAAACCATCCGGCAAGCCGGGGCCGATCTGGTCGTACTGGCCGGATTCATGCGCATCATCACCCATGTCATGGTGGATGCCTTTCCCAATGCCATCATGAATATCCACCCCGCCCTGCTGCCGGCTTTTCCCGGGCTGAATGCCCAGCGCCAGGCCCTGGCACATGGCGTGCGCATCAGCGGCTGCACAGTGCATTTCGTTGACCTGGGCACCGATACTGGTCCGATCATCCTGCAGACAGTCGTTCCGGTTGAGCAGCATGACACAGTCGCAACCCTCACAGCCAGGATCCAGGAGGCAGAACATCGCACCTATCCGCAGGCCATAAAACTTTTTACCGAGGGGCGTATCCAGGTAGAGGGCAGGCGCGTATTGATCAGCGAACAATAAGCTTGACACATCGCACTGTTCGATGATAAATAACTCTCTTCAATCATCAAATCAACGCATACTATATATGGAGGTGCAGTTTGGCACATCACAAATCGGCAATCAAAAGGATCAAACAGAACGCGAAGAAGAATGCCCGCAACAGGCACATCTCCTCTACGCTGAAAACATATATCAAGAGGGTACGTGAGGCTGTGGAGGCCAAGGACAAGGAAGCTGCAGTTGCAGCCCTCAAGGCCGCCATTCCTGTCATTGATGCCACCGCATCCAAAGGCGTAATTCACAGCTCCAACGCGTCCCGCAATGTGTCGCGCCTGACCAAACTGGTCAACACCCTCGGCTGATAACTTAACAACATTCGAACAATGTAAAAGGGGATACTGCTATCGCAGTATCCCCTTTTGTATTCAGGCACATCTCCCTGAGAAGTATCTATGGAAATGAATTTCACACGGTTTTAATCGACTGATCAGCCGCAGATTTTGAAAACCAGACCGTGCATCAGGGTCTGGGCATGCCCGCCGGATTTGGAAGCAATGTCGCAGCGGTATAGTTCTTCAAATATAGCCTGCAACTGGTCACGGCCAAAGTTTTTGGCCTGCTTGAGATATTCTGGGAGAAAGAAATTATTGATACCGGTCTCCCGACAGATCTCCGCCTGACCGACCTTCCTATCCAAAAGCTCCCTGACGCGCCACAACTGGCGAAAATGCCGGGACAGCGCCCCCAGCATCATCGGCAGTTCCTCTCCGTTTAGCATCAACTTATCGAGACTGATCAAGGCACTGCGCAGATCGCGCATACCCAGAAAGCGTGCCAGCTCGAATACATTAAAGGCCTTACTGTTACTGGCAATGCACTGCACGTCAGCCACCGTGATCCGCGGGTGGCTGCCGGCATAGGCGATCAGTTTTTCCAGCTGCGATGAGAGCTCCTGCAGGTTATTGCCGATCAAAAGCGCCAGCAGATCGGCGGCTGCCGGTTCAATCGGCTTGCCGAGTGTCTGCGCCTCGGCCAGGATGAAGCCCGGCAGCTTGTTGTCATAGAGGCGTTTATACTCTACGAGTGCGTTCTGCTTCTTCAGTTCCTGAAAAAACTTTTTACGTTGATCGATCTTGTTACCATTGAAGATCAGGCAGGTGCCGCTGGACGGATTCTGAACATACCCCAAAAGCGCATCCAGGGCCTCTGCCTTGAGCTGATCGGCTCGTTTGACCAGCACCGCCCTGCGTTCCGCGAACATGGGCAGGGTCATGGCCGCATCAGCAATATCAACCCCCTTGGACTCGTTTCCAAAAAACAGATTGAAGTTGAAGTCTTTGAGCGAAGGATCAATCGCCTTGTCCAGCAGCAGCCGGGTGGCGCGCTCGATCAAAAACGGTTCCTCACCGTAGATGTAGCAAAGCGACGGCAGCGGCCCTTTTCTGATTGCGGTTTCCAGTTCCTGTGGCGTCATCTCAGTAATTGCTCTCCAGGGCCGTAACCAGCTTGCCGGCAATCTTCCTTGACGCAGCCACCAGGGCAGCATCAGCAGCATTGCTCTGGAACGCCAGATCGGAAAACACCGGGTAGTCCTGATAGGCCTGCACCGTCCCCTTCCAGAACGGCTTCTTTTCACCCTTGCGTCTGGCCTCAAACTGAACGGCCACATCAATCCTGTATTCACGCACATTATCAATCGACGAATAGGATGCAGCATTGGTGCTGTAGGCGGTCAATACACCGCTGATATGCAGATCCCCTTCTTCAGGACTGCCAGCCGGCATCATGCCGCGCATGGCATGGATCTCGTCCAGCACCGCACGCCGCATGGCTGTCTGGGCAATGGTGGAGACCGTACTGTTCCTGATAAAATCAACCCAGACCGTATCCCTGGAACTGAGGCGGTTTTCGGACGCACCGGCAAACCTGTAACCGCAGCCCCCCGCAAGCAGCATGGACGCAAAAACCGCCACAAGCACCACGCACGAAAACAGGCGCCCGAAAACCTTATTTTCCCGTTTAAATATCATCACGTTAACCCACCACAATATTGACCAGCTTGCCCGGAATGCAGATCACCTTGCGCACCTGCACATCCTGCAGGAACGGCTGCACCTTGTCATCGGTCAAGGCCTTGTTCTTGACAAACTCATCGTCCGCACCTGCCGGCTCATTGATCCTGGAGCGCAGTTTGCCGTTGACCTGCACCACCACCAGCAGTTCCTCATCCACCACCGCATCACGGTCGTATTCCGGCCAGGCTGTTGCTGAAATCGGGGTTGCATGCCCCATGCGCTGCCAGAGTTCTTCTGTGATATGGGGCACAAACGGCGCCAACAGCAGCACCAGACTCTCCAGCGCCTCCAGCATGACTGCCCCGGCCTGCGGCGTCTTAAGCTCAGCCGACTGCAGTGTATTGAGCAGTTCCATCACCGCCGCAATGGCGGTATTGAAATGGAAGCGCTCCTCGATATCCTCGGTCACCTTTTTGATGGCCTTGTGCACCGCCCTGCGCAGGTCGCGCTCTTCGGCGGTCAGGGTCGCCACATCAACAGCCGGCGCATTCACAGTCATCTCCAGACGGTCATGCACAAGCCGCCATACACGGCTTAAGAAACGGAAGGAGCCGTCCACTCCCTGGTCGCTCCAGTCCAGGTCCTTTTCCGGAGGCGCGGCAAACAGCGAGAACAGCCTGGCGGTGTCAGCACCGTAACGCTCGATCAACGCGTTGGGATCAACCACGTTCCCCTTGGACTTGCTCATCTTGGCGCCGTCCTTGATCACCATCCCCTGGGTCAGCAGATTGGTAAACGGTTCATCAGCGGAGATATAGCCCAGGTCACGCAGCACCTTGGTAAAGAAACGCGCATACAGCAGATGCAGCACGGCATGTTCGATGCCGCCGATGTACTGGTCCACGGACATCCAGTAGTCCACCCGCTTCTTGTCCAGCGGCCCCTGCTGAAAATCCGGGCAGCAGTAACGCAGGAAGTACCAGGATGATTCCACGAAGGTGTCCATGGTATCGGTTTCACGTCGCGCCGGCTTGCCGCACACAGGACAGGCTACGTTGGTAAAGGATTCCAGCTTGGCCAGCGGACTGCCGCCTTCGCCGGTAAAGGCCACATCCATGGGCAACTGTACCGGCAGATCCTTTTCCGGCACCGGCACTACGCCGCAGCTGTCACAATAGATGACCGGGATCGGGTTGCCCCAGTAGCGCTGACGGGAAACACCCCAGTCGCGCAGCCTGAAGTTGACCGTCTTCTTGCCTGCCCCCTGGCTTTCCAGGTAGTCTGCGATCGACTCCTTGGCCTTTTCGCTGTTCATGCCGTCAAAACGGTCCGAATTTACCATGGTGCCCGGCTCGGTATAGGCGGCCTGCATGGCTGTCGGATCAAGCGTCTCACCGTCCGGCTGGATAACCACCCTGACCGGCAGATCGTATTTGGCGGCAAACTCGAAATCGCGCTGATCATGGGCTGGTACAGCCATTACCGCGCCGGTGCCGTAATCCGTCAATACAAAGTTGGCCAAAAAGACCGGCATACGAACCTTGGTCAAGGGATTGATGCAGTAGGAGCCGGTAAAGACCCCCTCTTTCTCAAAATCATCAGCAGTGCGCCTGATGCGGTCAGTCTTTTTGACCTTCTCCACAAACTGCTCTACCGCCGCTTTGCGGTCAGGCGTGGTCAGCTCCGCCGCCATGGGATGTTCCGGTGCCAGGGACATGAAGGTCGTGCCGAACACCGTATCCTGTCGCGTGGTGAACACCTTGATGGCGCCTTCGCGTCCTTCCAGCGGGAAGTTGATCTCGCAGCCGTAGCTTTTGCCGATCCAGTTGCGCTGCATGACCAGCACACGTTCCGGCCATCCGGGCAGCTTGCTGGTATACTCCAGGAGTTCCTCGGCATAATCGGTGATGCGAAAGAACCACTGATCCAGTTCCTTCTGGGTTACCTCAGTGGAACAGCGCCAGCAGAGACCGTCCTCAACCTGCTCGTTGGCCAGGGTGGTCTGGCAGGAGGCACACCAGTTGACGAAAGAGGTCTTTTTGTAGGCCAGTCCCTTGTTAAACATCTCCAAGAAGATCTTCTGTTCCCATCGGTAATAATCCAGGTTGCAGGTGGCCAGTTCGCGCTTCCAGTCATAGGAAAACCCCATCCTCTTCAACTGGCCGCGCATGTAGTCGATATTCTCGTAGGTCCACTTGGCCGGATGGCTCTTATGCTGGATCGCCGCATTCTCGGCCGGCATGCCAAAGGCATCCCATCCCATGGGGTGCAGCACATTGAAGCCGCGCATGCGCTTGAACCTGCCGATCACGTCGCCAATGGAGTAATTGCGTACATGGCCCATATGAATCCGGCCGGAAGGGTATGGAAACATCTCCAGCAGGTAGTATTTCGGTTTATCGCTTTCCTCGCCCACGGCAAAGGATGCGTTTTCTTCCCATAGCTGCTGCCATTTCTGTTCTATCTCATTCGGGGTATACTTCTGTTCCACAGCCTGTCCTTTCTTCCAGCGAAATGATCAAGGTTTATAATCTAACATCATTGATATCTGGTTACTGATCAAGGGTACAAGGTCCCACTTCAATTATTCCGGCAAATGCACTGTTTTCATGTCAAAACCGCCCTGACGCAGAATTGCAGAGGGTATCATGTTCAGCGGCAACACGCAATCCACCGCACCGGTTGCACAGGCTTCCCGCGGCATACCGTAGACTACGGCGGTCTCTTCCGACTCGGCAATCACATAGCCCCCCTGCGACTTCACGGCCTGGACCCCGCTGCTACCATCGTTGCCCATGCCGGTCAGTATCACCGCCAGCACCCTATCCCTGAAAACCCGGGCACATGATTCCAGCATGGCGTCCACGGAAGGCACATAACGGTCTGTTTTGGAAGGGACGACAACACGGGTAACCACCTGGCCGGAAGAATGTTCCAGCAACAGGTTATAGCCACCCGGCGCTACAAACATGTGACCCGGCAGCACCGGATCCCCATCTTCCGCCTCCTTGACCTTAAAAGCGGAAAACCTGCCCAGCCGTTCGGCAAAGGCATGTGTAAAACCTGGCGGCATATGCTGTGAGATCACGATCGCAAATGGAATCTCTTGCTGAAAAGCTGCGGCGATAGCGTGCAGGGCCGGCGGTCCGCCGGTGGAAGCTCCAATGGCAACAATATCGAACGGATGACGAACATCACTGTCCCTTTTGGGCGGCTCCGGCTTGCTGACCTGGGTCTCCCGTGGCTCACCGGCAGATTTGGACGGCAGAGCTGATTTTCGCAGTTTGAGATGGGCCACCTGCAGCACCTTGGCATGCAGATCGGCTCGAATTTCTAGCAGTTCATGGGATGCGGTCGAAGACGGCTTGGCCACAAAATCAAAAGCCCCCAGTTCCAGCGCCCTGAAAACCTTTTCAGCCGAACTGGAGGCGCTGACCACAATCACCGGGGTGGAAAAACGCTCATGCAACACTCGCAAAAGCGAAAAACCGTCCAAGCGGGGCATTTCCAGATCAAGTGTCACCAGATCTGGCTTGAGTGCGATGGTTTTATGGATGCCGTCCTCGCCGTCAACGGCATAACCAACCACCTCCACCACATCCAACCCCTCGAGCATCCGGGTGATGGTTCGCCGGCTAAAAGCGGAGTCATCCACCACCAGCACCCTGAGCCTGTTCATGGTTTTAGTCCCCATACCGGACGCGCCGGTTTCTGGTAAATCATGTCGTTTTTGAAATGCCGGAGGGTAAAACCGGTCGAAACATTCATCAGGGATTCGGAGTGGCCCAGCAGCAGAAACCCTCCATCCTGCAGCGTGTTGTAGAATGATTCAATCACCCGCTTTTTGGCCTCGTTGTCAAAGTAGATGATTACATTGCGGCAGAAAACCACATCCATTCTGCCGAGCAGCACGATGCGTCCGGAATCGAACAGGTTGAGCTGACTGATATTCACCAGCTGCCGCACCTCGTCACTGATCCTCAGCCCTTCCTCCTGCTGCTGGAAATAGCGTCTGACAAAGTACTCATCCGTAGTCCGGAATGACGAGCTGCTGTAAACACCGTGCCTGGCGGCATGAAGCACACGCTGACTGATGTCGGTGCCGATGATCTCGATGTTCCAGCCCTTGAGCATTTCCATCTCGAGCAACAACATGGCGATCGTGTATGGCTCTTCTCCCGTAGAGCAGCCGGCGCTCCAGATCCTCAGGGATTTGCTGCCCAGCTCATTTTTGGCGGCCACAAGCTCTGGAATGATCTCGTCCGTGAAGGCCTTGAGCTGATATGCCTCCCGAAAGAAATAGGTCTCGTTTGTCGTGAGCAGGTCCATGATGTCGGTCATCTCCTGCTCACGGTTCCTGCCGTATTTGATCAGATAGTAATAGTCCTTGAAAGTGGGCAGGTTCAGCGCCTCCAGTCGACGAGAGAGACGCTTTTCCAGCAGATATCTGGAATCCTCGTCAAAATGGATGCCGCAATGGCTATAGATTGCATCACGCAAGAGCTGAAATTCCTCGCCGCTCATCAGGTGATCGTTGCAGGGAGGAAACATGTTCAGGCGCCTCTGTTGCAGCGGGAATCAATAATCGAGCGCGCCAGACGGGAAATATCGCCGTCCGGATTATCCTGAGCCATGGAAACCAGCGCCAGGGCCTCTTCGCTGCCGATTTTACCCAGCATTTCCAGACAGGTAATCATCAGCAGCCCCCCGGCTGCAGGGAACAATTCTGCGATCGCCTGCAGCAGGCTGGCGCGGTCGATCTTTTCAATCCCCTTGAGTACAGCACACTGAACCCATGTATCGCTGTCGTGCAGCGCCGGAATCAGGCAGTCCAGCGCCGGCCTGCCACCGATGGAGGCCAGGGATTCCACGGCCGCAATGCGCACATCAGGGCACTCATCCACCAGGGCCATCTGCAGCATGCTGCCCACACCAATTGTGTTCAACCGGCCCAAAGAGGCCACAGCCGCCTTGCGGACAGACGGATCCTCGTCCTTGACCAGCCTCGACAGATAATCCCCTTCGCTCAACTCGGCCGCCAGAACAGCAGCATCGCGGCGATGATCCGGCACTTCGGAATGCGCCAGTTTGCGCGCAACGTCCAAGATGCTCGTTCGATCAAGACGGGACAAAGCCGACATACAGGCCACTGCCGCGTTCCTGACCTGGCTGTCAGCATCCCCGAGAAGCCTTACGATATCCGGGATAAAAGCGGTGACACCAAGCATGCCAGCCGCCTTGACCGCAGCACATCTGACTGTGGGATAGCCGTCGTTCAATCCTTGGCCAATGATGACACTGCCGTTTGCATTGGCCAGTTCCCCGATCACAGTACAGATTGCGGTGCGGGCAGCCACATCCGCATTGTCATACAAAGAGATCAGGCTTTCAATCCCTGACGGTTCAAGCATTTTCATGGCGCCCAAGGCCAGGTGAGAGATACGCTCACAGGTCCAGGCATTAAGCAGTGTATTCACCGCCCGGCGATCACCAACAATGCCGAGCATCACTGTCACCGCCTCAGCCATGTGGGGATCCAGCAGCGTGAACTGTTCAATCAGCACCGGCATGAGCACGTCACGGTCAAAGATGCGCAGTGCCTGTTCCATCCGCTGGCGTGCCCCGCTGTCCACACGGCAGTAAAGCCGGTACCAGGAAGCAACAGCAGCCTTGCGGCTGTTTCTCTGCCGCGATGAAAAACCTGACATGAGCACACCGACAACTGATTCATCGCCGATATTTCCCAGACAGTTCAAAACACTCTGCCGCAGGATTTCCTGTTCGGCAAGTCTGAGTATGCCTTCCGGAACAGGCAGGCAGGCATTCAGCCTGGCAAGTGCCGCCAGAGCGCTGAAACGGTAAATCAGAGAATGGTTGTCAATGATGCTGTCAATCAGTTGGGGGACAACCGTCATATCCCCCACGTTGCCAAGCTGTTCGGCTGCTGCTGCAGCAACATTTTCCACACGGTCAGCCAGCGCCGCCAGCAGGCAGGGTACAAAGGCGCGACTACCGATACAACCCATGGCGTCGATGATGAACTTGCGCACATCCGGATCTTCGTCTCCACACATCGTGATCAGGCAGTCGGCGGCCGAATCACCCAGCCTGATCACCGCCTCGGCGGCGGAGTTGCGCAAACCAGCATTCTCCTCGTTCCGCAAGAGTTCCAGCAGTCTGAAGACCGAGTCGGAAGACGGTACAGCAGCCACATACAGGTCAACTGCCTCCTTGCGAACCCTCCAGCTCTCGTCGGCCATGGCCAAAAACAGGAACTGCTCGATCTCGGCCAAAGGCTGGTCCACCAGCGAGGACAGCGCCCTGCGACGGGTTTCCTCGTCAGCGGTCACAAGAACCTGACGTAGTTCGTTATCTTGAATCACGGGCTGCACACCTTTCTGTTATGAGGAGATGGTTGCCACTAATGGCCGGCAAGATCGGGAATAGTTCCTGCAGCGTTCAGCAGGTAATCTACGCCCAGCAGCATATAGACATGTGCGTGGTGCAGGCAGACTCCGATGATGCACTCCACCCCCACCCCGTCTTCAATCTCCATCGGCGGGCTGATGCCGTCCGCCGGCACGGTAATCACTTCCAGCACCTCATCCACATCCAGAGCCAGCTGTTGGCGGGCAAGCTTCACAATCACGAGAGCGCCAGACTCTCCTCGGCCTGTTTCAGACATGCCGAAACGTCTACGCATGTTCATGACCGGAATAACCGATCCGCGCAGGTTGACCACCCCTTCCAGAAAACGTGCGGGGGTGGGTAGGCTGGAAAGTTCCTGAGGCTGGATGATCTCGCGAACCCGCATGATGTCGATAGCGAACAGGCTGTTACCCAACCTGAAGCAGACCAGCTGTATTTCCTGCAATGCGCTGTTCATGGCAGTCTTGTCATACTCCGGATAAAAATGCCGCCACAAACGAACATACGTCAGCAGCGGTTGACATCAGCAATTGTCTCGAGATTCAACAGCGTGATCACCCTGCCGTCAAACCGTCCGATTCCACTGGCAAAATCCCGTTCAAGTCCGTCCAGCACATTCGAGGAAGGTTCCTGGGTCCCATGCGTCAAACGAACAACCTGGATAACCTCATCCACCAGCAGGCCGGAAAAACCGTCACCGGCCCTGACGACAACCACCCTCTGCTGCTGGGGGTCGGGCTGGCCGGACATCCCCAGCCGCACCAGCATATCAATCACCGGCACGATCACACCGCGCAGGGAGATAAAACCGGTCAGATAAGGCGGGGCCGCGGGCAGTTCGGTTACCTCGCGCGGCCGGATAATCTCCTTGATAACCATGATGTCGATACCGAAGACCTCGTCTCCGACCCGCACCCCCAGATACTCGTCATATGGCACCTCCCCGGACACAAGAGAGTCAGACACAGTTATTTCCTGGTCGACACAGCAGGCCTGCCGGCGACCAGCCATGATCAGACCGATCGGGTCGTCATGGACAATCCGCGCCACGGCCGGCTCCATACCACATAAACCCGATTGCGACTTGGGCGAAGTCATTCCGTCCAACAACTCCGAACCGGTCTCGGCCAACTCGGCGGCAGCCATTTCCGGCACTGTAAACGCACTTATAGCCTGAGACATGTCTACAGCCGGAGGCTGTCCGCCCGTCGTTACACCGCCGGACTGCACAGTCAGATTTTCCCTTGCCTTTTGTCGGATCTTGGCCAGATTCATAATACCTGCCTACATCATCAGTTCATGCCGGATTTCATCGATAATGGCGGAATCAATCAGAGCCGCGTCACTGCCGTAAGCCACCAGCAGTGCGTTGGTAGCCATGGAGTTGATCCGGCGCGGTATGCCCCCGGTTATCTCGTAGATCTTCTGGACCGCGTCCGGCGCAAACAACCCGGATGCCCCGCCAGCCGCCTCCAGCCGAAAATCAAGGTACTCCATGGTTTCATCAATGCTCAGCGGCTGCAGATGGTAATTCATGGCAACCCGCTGGCAGAGTGGTTCAAAGCGGGGTCTGAGCAGCATATCCCTCAGTTCCGGCTGTCCCATAATGATTACGCTCAAAAGGTTACAGGCATCCAGCTGAAAATTGGTCAGCAGCCTGATCTCGTCAAACACCTCCGGATCGTCGATCATCTGGGCTTCATCAATCACGATCACCGGGCAGATCCCCTGGCGGTAAAAGCCATAGATGCGGCCGTTGATCTGTTCCAGCAGGTTATCCTTGGATTCGGCAGGCTGTTCCGCATCCAGCAGTCGCGCCGTTGTCCTCAAAAACTGGAGCGCATTCATGCGGGGATTGACGATGTAGCAGAACCTGTAATCCTCACCGCAGCGGTCCATCAGGGCACGGGACAGGGTGGTCTTGCCGCAGCCTACCTCGCCGGTCAGCACTGCCATTTCGCGCTCTTCCAGCACAAACTCCAGCCGTGCAAGCGCCTCTTCATGGCCGTGCCCCATGAACAGAAAACGGGGGTCGGGGGTCTTGCTGAACGGCTTTTCCCGGAATCCGAAATAGTCCTTGTACATGGCGCTAATTTCCGTTATGCCGCGTATCATTGAGGATACCGGTCACATCCAGCACCAGGATCGTCCGCTGATCGCCCAGGTCAGCCGCACCGGCGATACCACGGAACCCCTTGAAGGCATCTCCCAGCGGTTTGATCACGATATCCTGCTGCCCAATCAAGTCGTCGACAACAATGCCAAGACGCTTCTCGGCGGAACCGACAACGATCACATAGCTTTCTGTCCCCTCGGTCGTTTCCCGGGACTGAAGACCGAGAAAACGATTCAGCCTGAGCAGTGGCAGTGTGATCTCGCGCAGCTGGATCACCTCCCGGCGCTCGACGTTTTCAATATCACACGGCCTGATCAGCAGCGTCTCGAGCACCGAGGTAATCGGCACGGCATAGGTTCTTCCGGCACAGGAGATGATCAGCACCTTGATGATTGCCAGGGTGATCGGCAGGGTAATGATGAAGCAGGTCCCCTTGCCCCTGCTCGTCTCGATATCCACAATACCCGAAATGGCGGCAATATTGTTGCGAACCACGTCCATGCCGACCCCGCGGCCGGAGATATCACTGACATCATCCGAGGTGGAGAAACCGGGCAGAAAGATGAAATCAAGCGCATCACGGTCAGAAACAGAACTCACATCACTGACCAGCCCCTTCTGCAATGCCCTGGCCTTGACCTTTTCCACGTCAATGCCGTTACCATCATCCGCAATCTCGATGATGACATGATTACCCCGCTGGTAGGAGGATATCCGTATCTGCCCCTGCTCTCCCTTGCCGAGTTCTTTCCTGACCTCCGGCAACTCAATGCCATGGTCAATCGCATTGCGGATAATGTGCATCATCGGGTCGGAAACTTCCTCGACAATCAGCTTGTCCAGTTCCGTGTCAGCTCCGAAAAAGCTCAATTCAACCTTTTTACCCTGTTCACGGGATATCTTGCGGACAATCCGCGACATCTTTTCATACAGCTGGCCGACCGGCACCATGCGGATATCCATCACACCAGACTGGAGCTCTGTGATCTTGCGCTCCAAGCCCTTGGCGGCCTTGCCCAGATCCACCGCCAAACGTGAAAAACCATCGTTGCTCATGCTGGTGGCAACCCCGGCAATGGCCGTATGGGCCAGTACCAATTCGCCAACGATATTCATCAGTTCATCAAGCTTGCCTATATCGACACGAACCGTCCTGCTCATGCTTTTAAGTGACGCCGGCGGCTCGGAGAACGCAGCGGCCGATGAAGGCGTATTATCCGCATCGCCCGTCATGGCAATGGTTTCGGCAGTCAGTTCAGAGATGGAGTCCGTCAGGACAGACACACCGCCCGCCTGTCCGCTTGAAGGTGCTGAAACATGCCCCGCATGCAGGAGTGAAACCAGCACGTTCGCATCCGCTAACAGCTCCTGCAGATCCTGGGCAGGTACCGGGGCGGCAAACAGGATATCGAAGTCGATATGCGTCTCCATGTTCTCGCCAACGCCGGGCAAGGTGCTGACCACTTCACCGCACAGCTTCAACCTGTCGGTCAGCGCCGAGAGGTCCGTATCAAACGTCATCATCTCGAACGAGGCATGGATCGAGTAGATGTGATTTCCCTTTTTCAGATTATCCTGCAGACGGTGCTCCTCATACTCGGTCAGCGATGAAATCACCCTTTCAGACAGCCCCAATCCTGAAAGTGCGCTGATGCGGGACCCGGGGTGGTCACCTGCCTCCAGACAGGCCGAAATGCTGGCAATGCAGGCAGAAATATCGGCAGCATGATCCACGCGGCTGTCAACCGCCAGACAGCGGATCAGTTCCGTCAACAGTTCCATGGTTTCAGAGAGCACATCCAAAACCATCCGATCCGGATTGACCTTGCCCAAACGCAGGCAGTCCAGCAGGTTTTCAAAGTTATGGGACAATTCGGCAATATGGCTGAAACCAAACATGCCGGATAACCCCTTGAGCGAGTGTGCTCCCCGGAAGATGGAGTTCAAAAGCTCAGGATTCAGGTTGCCCGATTCAGCTCCCTCGGAAAGGTCTGAAAGCTCGTTGGCAAGCTGCTCCGAAATCTCTTCCGCCTCAGCGAGAAAGTCCTTTTTAGCCCTGTCGGCAGAGGTCTTTTCAGTCATTGGATTGCACTCGGATGCATGGGTTTGAGTTAAACATGTGCGGTCAAGCGGGCTGTTCCGTGGCCTTGCCGGTCAGATAAGCCACAATCAGCTCATTAAGCCTGGCAGGTTCGAACGGCTTGACCAGGTATTCGTTGGCACCGATCTGCTTGCCCTTTTCGATATCCTTGCGGCTCCCCTCGGTGGAAATGATGATCACCGGCACATGCCTGTAGTTGGGACTGCTGCGCAGGTAGCTGATCAGCTCCAGTCCGTTGATGTCAGGCATATTGATGTCGGTCAGTATCAGATCGACCTTCTCGTGCGGCAGAATACGCAAGGCATCAAAACCGCTGGTCGCCTCCACAATGCGATACTCATCAAGCAGTTCAATGGAGGAAGTCAACATGGTGCGCATGGCTGTGGAATCATCAACTATCAGAATGGTTTTGGCTTTCACGTCGCTCCTTTCATTGCTGGACACCCCCGGATAGAACGAGCTCCATCTCGCAGAGCAGTTTTTCCAGGAATGTGTTGAAACTATCCTGATTGGTCACATCGGCACGACGCGGCTTGACAAGAAAACGACAGTTCAGCTCGCTAACCCGCTTTTCCGCCTCCGCCATGCGGTAATCACTCATCATCAGCGACGGCAGCGCACCATGGCGGCTGCGCAACTCTTCCAGCAGCTCCAGCCCGCCCAGAACACCCGAACTATCGGTCTTTGGCATGATCAGATCGATCAGCACCACAGGCCTGCATCCAGCCGCCACCAGCTTGTCGATCCGCAGCAGGGCGTCATCAATCCGGGCTGCCGCCTGCACATTGTAATCCTTGTCATCCAGCGCTTCTGTTAACAGACGCAAGGTGGGAGCATCGTCATCCACAATAACAACCACACTATCCGCACCGGACAGAGCAAGCGGTGGCGGTGCAAGATCCGGCTTAAGTTCCGTTGTTTCGGCTGCTGGCGGCTGATCTTCTTCCGGCTCTTTGTCTGCCGGCACTCCGGCCAGTTTTTCCTCGGTGATCCTGCTGCCCTCCATGGCCAGGAACTGGGGATTCAGCCCCTGTTCCAGCATGAACTGCAATGGATCCAGTCTGGTACTATCAACCGACTCCACATTTTCCTGGGCAATGAACTCAAAACTGCCGGCCCCCCATTCAAACATGGAAAAAACGATATTTTCGATCTGCTCACGCACCACGTCTGCGATGGTTTCATTGGGGATACCGAAGCTGTTGATCAGGATCACGCCCAGCCGTTCGCGGAAGCCGTCGTTCTGCTGCTTGAGCAGTGCATTCTGTAATGTATCGTTGTCTATCAGTGATTTGCTGAGGAGGATTGAACCCAGGGTATGCTTGAATGCGCTGGAAGAAGATCTGACAACCTGTCCCTGCCTGAAAATGACCGTACCAACCCTTCCCTCACTACGCAGCGTAAGGGTTCCCGACTTCCTGCTGAGGCTGACGATCTGCAATATCTCGCCCAGCCCCAGATCCTGAAGGTTGCCAACAAAGCTCATCTGCACCGCTCCGGAAAACAGGGATTTAACACGTAAACTGGCTAAGAATAGCCCATCGCCAGAATCAAGTAAAGCCTTTATACAGGCTTGCCGGCGTGGCGGGAAGCCGTTTTTTTGTCCCGTCCACGGAAGAACAGACGCAAGGGCGTACCCTTGAACCCGAAAGCCTCACGAAACTTGTTGACCAGGTAACGCTGGTAGGAAAAATGAATGCTGTCCGGCTGGTTGGTGAAGATCACAAAGGTGGGCGGCTTTACCGCCACCTGAGTGGAAAAATAGAATTTAACCCGTTTGGCATTGGCCAGCGGCGCGTGGTGGGCGTCGACCGCCTCGGCAAACACACGGTTCAGGTCGGCAGTGGAGACGCGATGGCAGTATTCAACCATCACCTCATCCACGGTTTCCATGATCTTGCCCACGCGCTGACCACTTTTGGCCGAGACAAACACGATCGGCGCATAGGAGAGATAACGGAACTCCATCCGGATTGTTTCCACATATTTGCCAAAAGTGGCGTTGTCCTTTTCCAGAACATCCCACTTGTTGACCACAAATACACAGGCCTTGCCCGCCTCATGCACATAACCGGCAATGCGTTCATCCTGTTCGGTTATGCCGTCTTCGGCGTTGAGCACCACCAGCACCACATCGGCCCGCTCAATGCTGCGCAGGGAGTCAACCACGCTGTACTTTTCCAGTTTCTGGGTGGTCTTGCCCTTGCGCCGGATACCGGCCGTATCAATCAGCAGATAGGGCTTCTTGTTACACATGAAGACCGTATCCACCGCATCACGGGTGGTGCCGGCGGTCGGGTTGGCCACCACCCGCTCATAGCCCAGCAGACGGTTGACCAGCGAAGACTTGCCCACATTGGGGCGACCGACAACGGCAATTCGGGTCATCTCCTCGGCTGCCTCGGCAGAGTCAGATTCCGGGAAAAGCTCCATCAGGGCATCGACCAGATCAAAGACCCCGCGATTATGCTCGGCGGAGATAGTGTACAACTGGTCCACACCCAGTGAATAGAACTCGGCTGAGTCGTTCTCCAATTTGTCACCATCGACCTTGTTAACCACAAACAGGACAGGTTTTTTAACGCGGCGCAGCATCTTGGCAACATCCATATCAGCCGGGGTCAGACCGGTGCGGGCATCCATCATAAAGAGAATTACATCCGCCTCGTCGATGGCCAGCCTGGACTGCTCACGCATCTGCTGCAGCAGACGGTCATCGGTGACCGGCTCAAATCCGCCGGTATCGATCAGAATGAACGGCTTGTCAAAGCGTTCGATGGCAGCGTAATTGCGGTCACGGGTTACGCCGGGGGTATCATCCACCATGGCGCGCCTGCGGCCCAGCAATCTGTTGAACAATGTTGATTTGCCCACATTGGGGCGCCCTACCAGTGCAACTATCGGTTTCATAAATTTCCTTGTAAAGGCCGTTCTCAGCCTTTTACGTCTTTACCAGTCCCTTGTCCCCAGTCCCGGTTTTACTCGTATCCCAACTCTCTTAAAACAGCAGTACGTTCGGTCCAGCGTTCCTGCACCTTGACAAACAGCTCCAGAAATACACGCGTGCCCAGCAGGCGTTCGATATCCCGGCGGGCCTGCTCACCGATCTTCTTCAGCATGGCCCCTTTCTTGCCGATGACGATGCCCTTCTGTCCGTCACGCTCCACCAGGATGGTGGCAGAGATGGCCACCACACCGTTTTCGCGCTCCTTGAAGGCATCCACCATCACCGCCGTGCCATAGGGCACCTCGTCACTGGTCAGTCGGAAGACCTTCTCGCGGATCAGTTCCGCACAGATCACCTTCTCCGGCTGATCGGTGAGGATATCATCGGGGAAATAGGCTACCCCTTCCGGCATCCGGCTGTGCACCAGTTCGATCAGGCGTTCCACGTTGCTGCCGCTCTGGGCGGAGATAGGCACGATCTCTTCGAACTTGTAGATGGCGGTCAGCCTGGCAATCACATCCAGCAGGCGCTCCTTGGGCTCCACCAGATCGATCTTGTTCAGCGCCAGGATCACCGGGCAGCCCGCCTTACCTGTAATCTGGCGCACAAAATCCTCATCCACCCTGGCGGTGGCATCCAGCACCAGCACCAGCAGGTCAATGCCGGAAAGCGCATTAAAGGCGGCATCCACCATGGCGCGGTTGATACGGTTGCGAGCCTCGTGGATACCAGGGGTATCCACGAAAACGATCTGGCTCGTCTCGTCGGAAAGGATGCCGCGAATTACCGTGCGGGTCGTCTGCGGCTTGTCCGAAACCGCCACAATCTTCTCACGCAGGATGCGGTTGAGCAGTGTCGACTTGCCCACATTGGGACGGCCGACAATTGAGACGAAACCAGATTTAAAGTTATTGTTTTTCATTTAGTTAAACACCTTTGTTTGTATGTGGGCTTAAAGAATTTGCCAGTCCCCTGTCCCCAGACCCTGTTTCACTTCTTCGCCCACGTATCCTTCAACGTCACAATGCGGTTGAATACCAGCTTCTCAGGAGTCGAATCCACGGAATCCTGCTTGAAGTACCCCATGCGCTCAAACTGGAAGGCCGTTGCTGCATCACTGTGCGTCAGGGATGCCTCCAGCTTGCATAATGATAATTTTTCCACCGAAAAAGGGTTTAAAAGCTGTTTGTAGTCTGCGCCGCCCCGGTCCGGGTTGGCATCGGTGAACAGCCTGTCGAACATGCGCACCTCTGCCTCCACCGCATTGGCGGCAGAGACCCAGTGGATGGTCCCCTTGATCTTCCTGCCGTCGGCAGCAGAGCCGCCACGGGAGGCCGGATCGTATTCGCAATGCACCTCAATGATCCTGCCGCTGTCGTCCTTGACTACGCCGGTGCAGCGCACGATGTAGGCATAGCGCAGACGCACTTCGCTGCCGGGTGTCATGCGGAAGAACCCCTTGACCGGCTCCTCCATGAAATCGTCCTGCTCGATGTACAGCTCCCGGGAAAATGTGACCGGACGGGTACCCATTTCCGGCTTCTGGGGATGGTTGGCCCCTTCGAACAGCTCGGTCTGTCCCTCGGGATAATTATCCACAACCACCTTGACGGGCCTCAGCACCGCCATGGCCCGCGGGGCGCGCTCGTTCAGGTCCTCGCGTACGCACTCCTCCAGGATGGACATATCGATCCAGGAATCGCCACGCCCCACGCCGATGCGTTCACAGAAATTGCGGATGGATTCCGGCGTATAGCCGCGCCTTCTCAGTCCCATCAATGTCGGCATGCGCGGATCATCCCAGCCGCTGACGGTCTTGCTGGTCACCAACTCCAGCAGCTTACGCTTGCTCATCACTGTATAGGTCAGGTTCAGACGGGCAAACTCGTACTGGCGCGGACGGTTGGGCACCGGCAGATTATCCAGGAACCACTCGTACAGCGGTTTGTGGTCCTCGAACTCCAGGGTACAGATAGAGTGGGTGATCCCCTCAATAGCGTCGGACTGGCCGTGGGCAAAATCGTACATGGGGTAGATGCACCACTTGTCCCCCACATGGGGATGGGGCTCATGGATGATGCGATACAGCACCGGATCGCGCAGGTTCATATTGGGCGCAGCCATATCGATCCTGGCGCGCAGCACCCTGGCGCCGTTGGGGAACTCGCCGGCCTTCATGCGGCGGAACAGATCCAGGTTCTCCTCCACCGGACGGTTGCGGTAAGGGCTCTCCTTGCCAGGCTCGGTCAGGGTGCCGCGATAGGCGCGGATCTCGTCGGCAGTAAGTTCCTCCACATAGGCCTTGCCCTGCTGAATCAGATATTCGGCCCACTGGTAGAGCTGATCGAAATAATCGGAGGCATAGAACAGATGCTGGCCCCAGTCGAAACCAAGCCACTTGACGCTCTCCTTGATGGACTCCGTATATTCCAGATCTTCCTTGGCCGGGTTGGTATCATCGAAGCGCAGATGACAGTGCCCGCCGAAATCCCGGGCCAGGCCGAAATTGAGGCAGATGGACTTGGCATGGCCGATATGCAGGTAACCGTTGGGCTCCGGCGGAAAACGGGTCACAATCGACTTGTGCTTGCCGCTCTCCAGGTCATCGCTGACGATGGTGCGCAGGAAGTTGTTGGATGAAGCTACTGTTGCAGATTCGGTAGACATATACTTTACCTCTTGAAGTTATAAACATCGATAAACGGCATTTCCATCCACTAAAAGCACGAAAATACACGAAAAGTGCAATATTTCTTTAAACCAAACGGAAACTAGAATATTCCAGCCGAATTATCTGGTTTTGTTTGTGTATTTCGTGTGTTTCGTGGACAACTGCTTGTGAATTATACCACTTCCCCTAGGAACGAATTCCGGTTAACCCTGATAATTTTCACCTGTGCAAACCTGCCAATCATGGCGCTGTCACCGTCAAAGTTCACCGTACGGCCGTTGTCAGCCTTGCCGCAGACCTGGCCGGGATGTTTCCCCTCGCCTTCCACCAACACCGACTGAATTGTACCCAGAAACTCATTGCACACATCTCTGGTGATCTGTTTCTGCAAAATCTGCAGCTTTTCCAGGCGGGCCTTCTTAACTTCATGCGGGACGTCATCCCCAATCTCCGCCGCCCTGGTGCCGGGACGCACCGAATAGGCAAAGGAGAACAGGTCAATGTAGCGCACCGCTTGCATCAGCTGCAGGCTCTGCTCAAAATCCTCATCCGTCTCGCCGGGGAAACCGACAATCATGTCGCCGGTAATGGCAATGCCGTGACGTGCCGCCTTGAGCGCATTGATCTTCCTCAGGTACTCCTCCCGCGTATAACCACGGTTCATGCGGGCCAACACACTGTTGCTGCCGGACTGCGCCGGCAGGTGAATCTGCCCCGCCAGTTTCGGCATATTGGCAAAGCAGGAGACCAACTCATCGGACATATCCTTGGGGTGGGAAGTAATGAAACAGATGCGCCTGATGCCGTCAATCTCAGCCACCTGCTTGAGCAGACCGGCGAAAGATGGTTCACCCGGCGACTTAAGGCCGTAGGAATTGACATTCTGCCCCAGCAGGATTACCTCCTGGATACCCGCACTGGCCAACTGCCGCACCTCGGCGATGACTTCGGCGGAACGGCGGCTGATCTCACGGCCACGTACATAGGGCACGATACAGTAAGAACAGAAATTGTCACAGCCCTGCATGACCGTCACAAAGCTGCTGTGGCGGGATTCGCCGCTCAGCACCGGGAACAGGTCCAGACGTTTTTCGTTGTCCAGAAAAGCGGTTTCGCAGCGGTGCACACCGTTTTCGGCATCATGCACAATATCCTTGAGCAGATGCAGGTTGTGGGTGCCAAAAACGATATCCAGCCAGTGAAATCGCTGCTGCAGTGCCTCGCCCTCCTGCTGGGCCACACAGCCCCCCACACCGATCAGCAGATGTTTTTTGCTGCGTTTGAAGACGCGCAGATTTTCCAGACGGCGATAGACCTTCTCCTCTGCCCCGCCCCGCACGCTGCAGGTGTTCACCAGGATCAGATCGGCCTCTTCCGGCTTGTCGACAGATACATACCCGGACTCGGCCAGCATAACGGCAATACGCTCGGAATCGTTCACGTTCATCTGGCAGCCGTAGGTTTCTATGTACAGGTGTTTAGCGCGCATGGGTAATCTGTTTTTATACGCGATAACTGCCTGCAAAGTCAAACAAATAGGCGAATTATGGAAGGTTATCGGAGTTCTGCTACATTTATTTTCAGACAGGCGGATTGATTGCCCAGTTTTTGGTCTTGTGGGCAATTGTAGACTTGATTATAAAACAAGGCATTGTCAGCACCTCTTAACAGGTGCTATTATGAGACACCTTAACAATACAGTTCAGGAGGATGTTATGCAGCGAGCAGCAAAATTTTCCGAAGATGTCGTGCCGCTCAGCGACCTGAAAATCAATCCAGGCCGGATCGTTAGCCAAGTTGATAAAACCCGCCGTCCGGTGCTCCTCACCAACAGGGGGCGCGGCATTGCGGTGCTCCAGTCATTGAAGGAGTACGAGGCGGAAACCGAGGAGTTGTCCTTTCTGCGAGGGGTTGTCCAGGGGTTGATGGACTTGGATGAAGGGCGTGAGGTTGCTCTGCCCGAGGCAAAAAAGCGCCTGGGAGTGGCTTGACCGTGGCGCGTCAAGCAATTATCTCCTTTGCCGAGTCCGCCCTCTCGGACCTGCACAGCATCCAGGAATGGTACAGGGAACAACGTGTGCCCGATGTGGGGGATCGGCTTGTCGCCGAGGTATTCAACCAGGTGGAACGCTTGGCCGACAACCCGGAAAGTGGCCGGATCGTGCCGGAATTCAATATTGCCAACCTGAGAGAGATCATTCATCCACCTTTCCGCATAGTCTACCGTCTGGATGGCAGCCAGGTGCGGATTGTGCGCGTATGGCGAAGTGAGCGGCTGTTGAAGCTGGCACCGTAGGGCGGCCGTCCGGTAACCGGAGAACCCCATAGGGGTCTGCCCTTGACATGAGACAACCACTTAAAATTTGAAAACCAAGGAGATGCCTGATGCTAAAGAAAGCCATGTTTCCGGGAAAATACATCCAGGGCGCCGGCGCACTGGGCGAACTGCCCGCGCTGATCAAGCTGTTCGGCAGCAAGGGACTGATCCTGGCCTCGCCCTCGGCACACGACAGGATTCTGCCTGCAAGCGGCATCTGCACGGCATCAGACAGCCTGATCACCGAGCGCTTTAACAGAGAATGCTGCGAAACGGAGCTGTCCCGATTGGCCGGCGTCATAGCAGCAACCGGGGCGGATGTGCTGGTCGGGATGGGGGGCGGAAAGGCGATCGACACGGCAAAGGTCGCCGCCGACCGGGCGGGTATACCAGTCATTATCGTGCCAACCACCGCCTCGACCGATGCCCCGTGCAGCGGCTGCGCGGTGATTTATTCCGAACAGGGGGTTTTTAAATCGGTCTACAACCAGACATCGAACCCATCCGCCGTGCTGGTGGATACGGCCATCATTGCCGCCGCGCCGGTCCGGTTTCTGGTCTCCGGCATGGGCGATGCGCTGGCCACCTGGTTCGAGGCGCGTTCCTGCAGCTTAACGCAGTCGGAAAACGCCTGCGGCGGTCTTGGCACACTGACCGGGCTCAATCTGGCCCGGCTCTGCTATGACACCCTGCTCCAATATGGCGTTACGGCCAAGATCGCCGCGGAGCAGCATATCATCACGCCGGCCCTGGAAAAGATCGTGGAGGCCAATATCCTGCTATCGGGGATCGGCTTTGAGAGCGGCGGCCTGGCCAGCGCCCACTCCATCCACAACGGATTGACCGCGCTGGCGGAAACACACGCATTTTACCATGGCGAAAAAGTGGCCTTCGGTACCCTGGCCGGACTGCAGCTTACCGACGCACCGCCGCAAGCATCGGATGAGGTCTACGCTTTTTGCGAGGCGGTGGGACTGCCCACCACACTGGCGGACATCGGCCTGGCAAACTGCGACCGTGCCGGGCTGATGCTGGTTGCCGAAAAGGCCTGCGCCCCGGTTGAATGTATCCATCACGAAGCAGGTGTCATCACTCCGGAGAAAGTGCTGCATGCCCTGATAGCGGCTGATGCCATCGGCCAACAACGCATGGGCAAGAAGACAATGCGATAACCAACGCATTTTTATCGTTGTGACATTCGGCAGCTTTTTAAGATCAGGGAGAGATTGATGAGATTATCAGTAAAGGCTGCGGCGGCTCTGCTTATCCTTTCACTGCTTCCGGCAACAGGCTATTCAGGTGAAGCTGACAGCCCCGCTTCGTCTCTGGCAGGGACGGTTGTCACTGGCAAACAGTTGCTGGTTGCAATAGCCGAGTCACGGGAGACATCACAGCTGAAACTGTATGCCCTTGAACGCACCACCAGCGGATGGGAACTCCGCAAAGGGCCGTTGCCGGGAATAACCGGACGTAAGGGCTTTGCCCCGCCGGAGGAAAAACGTGAAGGAGACGGACGTGCGCCAAGCGGCTATTTCCCTCTGGAATTTGCCTTCGGCTATGCCCCGACATTTAAGGGCAAAATGCCTTACCGCCAGGCAACGGAGAACGACCTGTGGGTGGATGATGCGCGATCACCCGACTACAATACCTGGGTCAAGCGCGGCGAGAGCAGCGCCACCTCGTTTGAAGTGATGAAACTTGCGGATAATCGCTACCGTCACGGCATAGTGATCGGCTACAACCGCAGTCCGGTAATCAAGGGGCATGGCAGCGGCATTTTTGTCCATGCATGGCTGGAAGAAGGCTATACAACCACCGGCTGCGTGGCCATAAACGAGACCGAGCTGGTCAGCATCCTGTCCTGGATCGATCCGGCCCAAAAACCGCAGATCCTGATGGGAACCCGTCAGGATCTTGCCGTTGTAAAGTGGCTGCCGCCATTGCCGGCGGGCACTGATCAGGCGGGGATGGTGGAGCGCCAGATTCGGGCCAAGGTGAGCAGGTCTGACGGGCGACTCGTCGAGTATCGCGCTGCCGACGGCTTTTTCGGCATGGCACTGGAAGTGCCGGACGCAATTGCCAACCGCATGCGTCTGAAAAAGAGCTGGCATGAGGGCTGTCCGGTGCCGCTCACTGACTTGAGCTATCTGGTGCTGACCTACCGGGGGATGGACGACGCTCCAAAGGTTGGTGAAATGATGGTACACAAGAAGCTGGCGCTGCCTGTAATCAAGGCCTTTGCCGAACTTTTCAGCGCTCGGTTCCCGATCGAGAAGATGGAACTGATCGATGCCTATGATGCCAATGACGACCGATCCATGCAGGCCAACAACAGCTCTGGCTTCAACTGCCGCGAGATCACCGGCAAGCCCGGTTCCTGGTCCAAGCACAGCTACGGAGGGGCAATCGATATCAACCCGCTGCTCAACCCCTATGTGTCACCCAAAAAGGAACCACTAACCGCCATGGGCTGGGACGGCGCCGAGGATAAGGGCAGCTTCCTCGGCCGCAACGGGTACACCGGCCCTTCACCGGCCTTTATCTTTTGCACCCAACGGCCAGCCGACTGCCTGGTACTGCCACCCGCCGGAGTTGCCCATCTTGACCGCAGCCAGACCGCGCCGGGCTATCTTCTTCCAAATTCAGCTGCGGTCAAAGCCTTTACCGGACGGGGCTTCGACTGGGGCGGCAGTTGGGGACGACTGCTCGATTACCAGCATTTCGAATATGACACAAAGAAACTGCTGCAATAAATGTATTGATGTGGCTGCTGCCAAAGTATTCTGGACAAGAATTTGATTTTTCGGTGTAGAATTCGATTGAATTTTCTGAACATCGACTGCCAAGCAACAGAACCATCTTGTTACGCCCAAATGGAAAGATGAACCATGAGCGAAAATCTGCTGTTTGCATTCGGCATTACCGTGTTTGCCGGTCTCTGCACCGGCATCGGCAGCCTGATCGTATTTCTGTCCAAAGAGCTCAACACCCGCTTTCTGACACTATCCCTCGGTTTTTCTGCCGGGGTGATGATCTATGTCTCCTTTGTCGAAATCTTTGGCAAGGCCAGGACGGCTTTGTCCGCCAGTCACGGTGACAAGACCGGTTACATGCTGACCGTGATTGCATTCTTTGCCGGCATCGCCCTGATTGCCCTGATCGATAATCTGATACCGTCATATGAAAACCCGCACGAAGTCAACCTGGCCCAAAAGATTGAAGAGTGCAGCAAAGAGCAGAAGAACAAACTGATGCGCATGGGTCTTTTCTCGGCGCTGGCCATCGGCATTCATAATTTTCCTGAAGGCCTGGCCACCTTTATGAGCGGGTTGTCCAACCCGACGCTCGGCATCAGCATTGCTGTCGCCGTTGCCATCCACAACATCCCGGAAGGGGTGGCTGTTTCCGCCCCGATATTCTATGCCACCAAAAGCCGCAAGAAGGCCTTTGTGTTATCATTCCTGTCAGGGCTGGCCGAACCGCTGGGGGCGCTGATCGGTTACTTCATTCTCAGGTCTGTTTTCAACGATACCACCTTTGGAGTTACCTTTGCCGCTGTGGCCGGGATCATGGTTTACATCTCACTGGATGAGCTATTGCCCACGGCAGAGGAATACGGCGAACACCACATTGCCATAGCTGGCCTGGTGGCCGGCATGGTTGTGATGGCAATCAGTCTCCTGCTGTTTGCCTGATGTGCAGCTTAAGTGACAGATAACGGAATAGAAAAGCAAATGATCATCAACTGGAACGACATCGATACCGTACTGCTGGACATGGATGGCACCCTGCTGGACAGGCATTTCGACGATCACTTCTGGCTGGAGCACCTGCCCCGGCGCTGGGCGGAATGCAACGGGACAACGACGGATAATGCCGTCAAACACCTGCACGCCCTGTTTGATTCCCAGGAGGGCACCCTCAACTGGACCGACCTGGATTACTGGTCGGAACAGCTGGGCATGGATATTCCGCTGCTAAAACAGGAGGTGGAGCACCTGATCGCCGTTCACCCCCATGTGATTGAGTTCCTGCTGTTCCTTAAGCAACACGGTAAAGCGGTATGGCTGGTAACAGCGGCCCATTCAAAAACACTGGATCTGAAACTGAAAAAGACAAACATTGGGGATTACTTCGACGGCATAGTGTCTGCCCATCAGGTGGGGTTACCGAAAGAAGATGCAAGATTCTGGAAGGAACTGCAGAATTTGATCGTATTTGATCCGGTCAGCACCATGCTGGGTGAAGACAGCGAGGCCAGCCTGGATGCGGCCAGACGTTTCGGCATCAGACACCTGGTCCATGTCGGTCGCCACAGTTCGAGATCAGGACCAAAAAAATCGGAGCGTTACAAGTCAATCGACTATTTCAGCCGGCTGATACCCCCCAACGGGGAGATGCAGATTGCCATCCCGGACGTGCTTTAACAAAATGCCGGGGCCTTGACAGGCACCCGGCATCTATTTCGATCAAACCGGCAAAACGAGCTCTGTTATTTGCCCAGTTTGGCCCTGAAAGCCTGAAGTTTGGCCGTGCCATCCTCAATCAGCTGGATCAGTTCACGACGTTTACCGCCGGCAAGCTCTTTGCCTTTGTCCAGCAGCTCTTCAGCCTTATCCTCAAGGCTGTCAACCAGATCAACTATATTGTCCGACAGCTCGTCCACGGTTTCATCAGCCTTCTGCCTGATCTTTCTAGCTCCCCTGCTGATATCCCGCCTGGTTCTTTCACCGGATTGCGGCGCAAACAGCAGGGCCAGACTGGCACCAATTATTCCGCCCGCCACCATCAGTAAAGCCGCAGCTGCAATTTTGTCATCCCTGCGATTCATAAAAACCTCCTTTGCGCTTAAGCTGGATTAAGTCTGCCAAGAGTTCTGCACACCCTCTGACAGGACGTTTGGTGACAACTATACCACAGTTCGGCATGGATGTCTGTGCAGCCCCTGACAAACCGGACAAATGTAATCCACATGCACTTTTACCACTTTGTTTTTGAAATACTGCATGATATCTTTTCCATATTGCATCTTCCAACCCAACAAGAAATGAGAGCAACCATGGGTACAGTTTACGATATCGTCATCGTTGGTGGTGGTCCGGCCGGCATGGCAGCAGCATATCTCTGCCACAAATCCGGTCTTTCCTACCTGCTGCTTGAATCCGGCAAAGCTCCGTTCCAGGGTATCGCCAATACCTATCCCCAAGGCAAGCTCGTCTACGCCACCAAACCAAAGGACGCTCCGGAGCCTTTTCTGGTGGATGAACTCAGGCCTCCAGACAAACCGGTGACAGTGGAAAGCTACCTGCAATACATCCAGCACTTCGTTCAGCACGAAAACATCAACATCAGAACCGAGGCCAACCTGGAGGATATCAGGGACGAACGTAACGGCCTGACCGTGGTCAGCTCAAAGGGAAGCTTCAAGTGCCGCAAGGTAGTACTGGCCTTCGGCAGCAGCATTCCCAGGGAGTTGCTGGTTTACGGTGATGCCAAGATGGTGGCCAAGAACATGGAGGATCCCAGCGATTATATCGGTATCAAGACACTGGTAATCGGCGGCGGCAATACCGCGGCTGACGTGATTATCGGGCTGCTGAAAGCAAAACGCGAAGCCGGGGACACGCAGCCGGTATATTGGGCCCACAAGGCCGAGATATTTGATGTCAACAAGGAGACAGCCCAGCGTCTGGGCGAAGAAATCCTGCTGGGCGGCAACATTCGCCTGCTGCCGGGCGCTACGCCGCGTATCGGCGAGGTAGACGACGCCGGCGTGGACAGGCTGGTGATCAGGATCAACTATTTCAAACAGCCGGACGGCATCGACCTGTCCCACTCACTCAGCTTCCCGATGAAAAATGTAATCGCCTGCATCGGTTCCCAGGGGCCGGTACCGATCTTCGACAAGCTGAATATTCAGACGATTACCTGCGCTGCCAGTGTTTGCAAGATCGCCAAGGAGGGTGAACGGCTGATCCTGCTGACAGAGGAATACGAATCCACCCGCAAGGGCATCTATGTCATCGGCGGCGCCATTGCGCCCTCCTACATGAAGATCAGCGCAGGCGCCATAACCGAGGCCAAACACCCCAATCTGATCTATACCGCCATCAACGACGCCTATCATGTGGTGGAGGTCATCAGAAAGCAACTCGCAAAATAGCGTCCGTCCGGAAAGGGTACTTTTTCCCCTTGAAACAAAATTGCTGTTGCTGTTCACAAGCGGGGGCATTTTTTGCCCCCGCCCCTTGAAATTTGTCCCGCCGATGATTAGCTTGTCTCAGTAATAACCGTACACTTCCCATTCGGTAACGAATTCAAACCGGTCAAGACACCAATACCAATATCAAGGAGATCCATCTGCATGTCCAAAACCACCAAACAGTTCCAGACCGAAGTCAAACAGCTGCTCGATCTGGTCATCCACTCACTCTATTCCAACAAGGATATCTTCCTGCGCGAACTGATATCCAACGCCTCTGACGCCATCGACAAGATCAGGTTTGAATCGCACTCCAATGAAGCGCTGCTGGAAGGCAACAGCGGCTGGAAGATCAAGCTGATTCCGAACAAGGATGCCGGCACCCTGACCATACTCGACAACGGCATCGGCATGGGCATTGAAGAGGTGGAAGAGAACATCGGCACCATCGCCCGTTCCGGCACCAAGGCTTTCATGCAGGCCCTCAAGGACAAGGCAACCACTGATAACCCGGAGCTGATCGGCCAGTTCGGCGTCGGCTTCTATGCCTCGTTCATGGTGGCGGACAAGGTCACCATGGAAACCCGCAAGGCCGGTTCACAAGAGGCCGGCTGTCGCTGGGAATCGGATGGTGACGGCGAATACACGATTGAAAGCTGCACCCGTGAACTGCGCGGCACCGAGATCACACTGCATCTCAAGGAAGAGTTCAAACAGTATCTGGACGAATGGAAGATCCGCTCCATCGTCAAGAAATATTCCGACTACATCCAGTACCCGGTAACCATGGATGTCACCCGCAGCGAGCAGGTTAAGGATGCTGAAGGCAAGGTGATCGAGGGCGCCGGCACGATTGAACAAACCACCGAAGAGACCCTCAACTCCATGAAGGCCATCTGGACCAGGCCGAAAAGCGAGGTAACCGAGGAAGAGTATCAGGAGTTCTACAAGCATGTCTCCCACGATTTCGAGAACCCCTTCAGCACGATCCACTTCTCCGCTGAAGGCACCAGCGAATTCAAGGCCCTGATCTATCTGCCCGCCAAGAAGCCGTTTGACCTGTTCATGGCTGATCGCAAGAAGGGATTGCAGCTTTACGTCAAGCGCGTATTCATCACCGACCATTGCGAAGAGCTGATCCCGGACTACCTGCGCTTCGTCAAAGGGGTAGTGGATTCCAGCGACCTGCCTTTGAATGTTTCCCGCGAAATCCTGCAGGAGGATGTGCAGATCAAGCGCATCCAGAAGAACCTGGTTGGCAAGGTGCTCTCCACACTGGCCGACACCAAGGAAAAGACTTACGAAGAATATGTAAAATTCTGGAAAGAGTTCGGACCGGTCATCAAGGAAGGCCTGCACTTTGACTATGCTAATAAGGAGAAACTGCAGGAGCTGGTGCTGTTTGAAAGCACCCAGACCGAGGCCGGCGGCTACACCAGCCTGAAGGAATATGTGGAACGCATGCCGGAAGGCCAGAAGGAGATCTACTACATCACCGGAGACAGCCGCGAACACCTGGAGACATCACCGCACCTGGAGATCTTCCGCAGCAAGGGCTACGAAGTGCTCTTCATGACCGATGCCGTGGATGAGTGGGTCGTACAGTCGCTGACGGAATATCAGGAAAAGCATTTGAAGGCAGTGGATCGCGGCGATCTGGATCTGGACAGCGAAGAGGAGAGGAAGGAAAAAGAGACCAAACAGGAAGAGGCACAGAAGCAATATGGCGATCTGCTGTCATTCGTCAAGAGCAGCCTGGACAGCAAGGTCAAGGAAGTACGCCTCTCCAAGCGCCTGACCGACAGCGCCTGCTGTCTGGTAGCCGACGAATACGGCATGAACGCCAATATGGAGCGCATCCTCAAGGCCATGAACCAGCCGGTGCCCGAATCAAAGCGCGTACTGGAGCTTAACCCGGATCATCCGATCATGCAGGTCATGACCGACATCCATAAGCAGAACCAGCAGGACAGCCGCCTGAGCGACTATGCCGAACTGCTCTACGATCAGGCCCTGCTGACAGAGGGGTCGCCGATCAAGGATCCGCTGCGCTTCAGCAGGCTGGTCAGCGACCTGATGGTCAAGGCCTCCGGCAAGTAGGTAAACCGGTTTTTATCAAGAGCCTGCAGGGGATACCTACTGCAGGCTTTTTTATTGCCATGGCTTTAATCCATGCCTGGTTGCGGGAATGTTTACATTGCCAGATCAGCCACCAGGGTATATTGTGTCAAATTACAAGCAACTATCTGATTAACCAGAAGAAGGAAAATGAATGCGATTTGAAGAACTGACCCTGCCCGAATCACTCAGGAAGGGTATTGCAGAAACAGGATTCACGGAATGCACCCCCATACAGGCCTTGACTCTGCCCATAACCCTCAGCGGGAAAGACGTGGCCGGACAGGGACAAACCGGCACCGGCAAGACAGCCGCCTTTTTGATCACCCTGTTTGATCGTCTGATCAAAAACAACAACAATACCGGAAAAAATCCCCGCGCCCTGATACTGGCCCCAACCAGAGAACTGGTGGTGCAGATTGACAACGACGCCCAACAGCTGGGCCGACACTGCGGTTTTACTGTGCAGGCCATCTACGGCGGTGTTGATTACATGAAGCAGCGCGACGCCCTGCGCAACGGCGCGGATGTCATTATCGGTACGCCGGGCAGACTGATCGACTACCTCAAGCAGAAGATCTACAGCCTCAAAGAGGTCGAGATGCTGGTGATCGATGAGGCTGACCGCATGTTCGACATGGGTTTTATTGCCGACCTGCGCTTTATCCTGCGTCGCCTGCCCCCCTTTGACAAACGCCAGAATCTGATGTTTTCCGCCACGCTCAACCAGCGGGTCATGGAACTGGCTTACGAATTCATGAACCTGCCGGAAAAGGTCAGCGTGGAAAGCGAGATCATGACTGCCGACAATATCGAGCAGGTGATCTACCACGCCTCACGCAAGGAGAAGTTCCCGTTATTGCTCGGCCTGCTGAGGCGTGAGGGCATGGTCCGCACCATGATCTTTGTCAATACCAAGATCGAAGGTGAATACCTGCAGAACAGACTGATTGCCAATGATTTTCCCTGCCGCATCATTTCCGGCGATGTTGAGCAGAAGAAAAGGCTGCGCATCCTGGAGGATTTCAAAGCCGGTAAACTGCCGATCCTGATCGCTACAGACGTGGCCTCGCGTGGCTTGCATATCGAAGGTGTGTCGCATGTAATCAACTACGACCTGCCGCAGGACTGCGAGGACTATGTACACCGTATCGGCCGCACGGCCCGCGCCGGTGCAGAGGGCAAGGCTATCTCGTTTGCCGACGAAGACGGCGCGCTGTATCTGGAAGCGATCGAGGAGTATATCAGACACAAGATCCCCACCGAATGGGCCGAGGATGAACTGTTTGTCAATGACTTTATAAAAGTTCCCAAACCCGGGCATAAACGCCTGCAGAAAAAAGAATCAGCCGCTGCGTCGCATGCTGGGCACCGCAAACCAGCGCACCGCAAGGGAGATATCAAGAAAACCTCAGTCAAGCTACCTGCAGAAACCAGTAAGCCAATTGCGGCTGTTGAAGGGACCGACGGAGCAGCAAAGAAGAAGCGTCGCAGAAGAAGCAGAAAAAAACCGGCGACCAGCACGGAGTCCGTAACAGCCGAGCAATGATGCACCAAGGCAATTACTGGTGATTAGCCTGAATTTTCTGCTGTAAACAGTTTTTAACACCGGCAACAGCCACCTTACGGAAAAGGCTGTTACCGCACATCACACTTTCACATCTCCGGGGGAATCATGTCAAAAGTCCTTGTACTGCTTGCAGACGGGTTTGAAGAGATCGAAGCACTTGGTGTGGTTGACATCCTGCGACGGGCCGGCATCGAAACCGTTCTGGCCGGATTGCGCGAGGGACAGGTCGTCAGCGCCCGCAACATCAGCATCATCCCTGATACAACTATCGACGCCGTTAAACCGGATGGTTTCAGCATGTTGATCCTGCCCGGCGGTCAACCGGGAACCACCAACCTGGCCGCTGACAAGCGCATAAAAAAACTGCTCAAACAGTTCAACGATACCGGAAAGCTGATCGGGGCTATCTGCGCCGCAACAACGGTGCTGGCTGAAGCCGGGATAATCAACAACAGACGAGTAACCTGCTACCCTACTTACAAGGACAAGCTTGCCGGGGCGTTATATGAAAACAAACCGGTTGTCAGCGACGGCAACATCATCACCAGCCAGGGCCCCGGGACAGCAATCCCGTTTGCCTTGGCAATTGTGGCGAGGCTTTGCGGCGAGCATGGCGCCAATGAGCTGAGGGATGCCATGCTGGTTAATAGTGAGTCGAACCAGGGCGCAATATGGGATCCTTACATCTTCAACAGCACCATCCAGGCGCTTGTCTGGGCCCTGGAAATGAAAGACCCGCACACCCAGGGACACACCAAGCGTACCGCCGAATATGCGCTTGGGATCGGTAAACAGCTGGGCATGCCGCCACATGAGATGCGCGACCTGTACCTGGGTGCCATGCTGCATGATATCGGCAAAATCGCCATTGCACAGGATGTGCTTAAAAAGGTTGACAGTCTGAATCTCAGGGAAGAGACCATCATCCGCGAACACACCTTGAAAGGCACCCTGTTCATTGTCGGCATCGACAATCTCAGCCATATTCTGCCCACTATCCTGCATCACCATGAGCGCTGGGACGGAACCGGTTATCCGGGACGCCTGAAGGGAGATCAGATCCCGCTGCATGCCCGCATCGTCTGTCTGGCTGACGCATTCAGCGCCATGCAGTTTCCCAGGACATTCCGGCCGGGCATTACCAAGGAAACAGCTCTTGAGGAGATTCGGAAGGAAAAAGGGGGCCAGTTTGATCCGTACCTTACCGATATACTGATCGAATCACTCAAGGACACACCCTTCGATACGAAGGATTTCAGCTACTTCTTCTAGCCGTTGACAGATGTCTGGCCAGACAGCAGAGGCCGAACAGCAGCAGATTAATGAGCACAATTGAAGCACTGGTCGGCAAATTGGCCACAAAGGACACGTACACGCCGGCCAGCACCGAACTTGCGCCTTGCAGAGCCGCAATCAGCACGCAAGACCTGAAACTGCGCGCAATCTGCAGGGCGGAAGATGCGGGGATGATCAGCAGTGAGGTGATCATCATGACACCGACCAGTTTCATGGCCAGCACAACCGACAATGCGGTCAGCATCACCAGCACGGCGCTGATCAGCCGGGTGCGAATGCCGGATACACGGGACAGTTCCTCACTCAGGGTTATTGCGATCAGATCGTTATAAAACAGCACCATCAGCAGCATGACTACGCAAAAGAGCACGATCGCGATGTAAACCTCTTCACGGGTAACCGAAAGGATATTGCCGAAAAGATAACTCAGCAGGTCAACGTTAAACCCTCCGCCTATGCTTGCCACAATGATGCCGCCCGCAACTCCGACGGACGTAACAATCCCAATCGCCGCATCACCATTGAGCCTGGCCTTTTCAGTAAGCCTGAGAATGCCCAGAGAAGAAAGCAGCACGATCGGCAGCGAAACCAGCAGTGACGACGCCGCGTAAAGTTTGAGCGCCAAAGCCAGCGCAGCGCTGCCAAAGGTAACATGGGCCAGTCCGTCGCCGATCAGCGACATGCGTCGCAGCACCAGAAACACACCCAGCACCGAACATAGCACGGCCACAAGTGTGCCGGTCAGCAGTGCGCGCTGGACAAAGCCGTATGAAAACATCTCGATCAGTGGCATTTCAGTGTCGGTGGCAGATGATGTGCTGTGACTGTTCGCCGAACAGCAGTGACATATCGCGGGAATGGCAGAACTCTTCAAAGCTGCCGAAGAAAAGCATCTTCTTGTCCAGGTAAAGCATTTTAGTGGCATGGGCGCCGATCACACCCATATCGTGCGTTACAAACAACACGGTGGTGCCATGCAGAGCATTGATCTCAGCGATCTGGCGGTAAAAGCGCTCTCGGGTCTCCGGGTCAAGCGCAGATGTCGGTTCATCCAGTATCAGCAGTTCCGGGTCGTTGACCAGTGCCCTGGCCAGAAACACGCGCTGCTGCTGACCGCCGGACAACTCACCGATCAGCCTGTTTCTCAGCCCCTGCACCCCCAACCGTTCCAACATGGCGTCGACCCGCTCCCGGTCAGCAGAGTTCAGACGACGTGGAAAGCTCTTCCGGGACAACAGTCCCAAAGCTACGGTTTCCGCGACCGTGGCCGGAAACAACGGATTAAGGATCGCAAGACTCTGCGGCAGATAACCCACCCTGCCCCATCCGGAAAAAGCTTCCAGATAAGAGCCAAAGAGCGATACCCGTCCGGCAGTCAGTTCACACAGCCCCAGGATGGCCTTCAACAGCGTGCTTTTGCCTGAACCGTTTGGTCCGACAATGCCGACATAATCACCGGCGCCAATGGTCACGCTGATATTCTCCAGCACCATGCCGCCGTTGTAGCTGCAGCAGAGGGATTCTGTCGCTACGACTACTGGCCGCATCCCAACCCTTTTTGCAATGTGGCAAGATTCTTTTCCATCAGCCCGATGAACGTCACACCACGCTTGAAATCATCACGGCCAGGATTGTGGCCGCTATCCAGCATCAGCACGTCAACCCCCGTCTCGGAAGCCATGGTCTGGGTCAAGCGCGGCGAAAGCAGTTCCTCGGCAAAGATGTAACGCACCCCGGTTTTTCTGATCTGGCCAACCATGTCCGCCATGCGCGCCGCAGACGGTTCCGATTCGGCGGAAACACCGCTCAGCGCCCGGTAATCCAGTTTGTAACGCTGCGCCAGGTATCCGAAGGCATAGTGTCCGCCATGCACGAAGCTTCTGCTGGCACAGGACGAAAGACTGTTGCTGTATGCCTTGTCCAGATCGGCAAGCCGCTGCTTGAGTCGGGCAGCATTGGTTCTGTAATAATCCGCATTGGCCGGATCAGCAGCCACAAAAGCCGAAAGGATATTGTCAGTCATTCTGGAGGCATGGGAAAAATCAAGCCAGATGTGGGGATCAAGCGAGGCCTCACCACTACGCCCATGGTCATGTCCGTGGTGATGGTCGTGACCGGCAACCGGCAGGTATGTGACCCCCTCTCCGGCGTTGACAACTCTCAGCTTCTTGCTCCCCAGGCCTTTCACAATCTTGTCTGCCCACGGCTCCATATAAGGATTGGTGTAGACAAACAGGGCCGCCTGGTCAATGCGCATCAGATCGTCCGGCCTGGGTTCAAAACTGTGCGGTTCCAGGCCGGGCGGCAAAAGCAGACTCACCTCGGCCTTGTTTCCGGCAATTGTTCGTGCAAAATCATAAAGCGGAAACAGCGTGGTTACGACCTTCATACCGCCAGCGGCCGCATTTTGCGGATGTTTATTCTCGCCGCAACCAGTCATGGTTAGAGCAGCAAAAACAACGGCCATCATTATTAACGTCAATTTCCTCACGCCATCACACCCCTGTTTCTGTCATTCCGCAGACCTTCACTTGACCTTCTCCAATGCATAAGGCCCAGGTGGAATGCCAGGCCCGGGATAATTCACCAGCGCCCTGCTGCTGGCCTGTCTGGCCAGCGGCACGTAATTGGGGGCCGCTCGCGTAATGGCAGCCGATGCAGCACTTACAATCAGACCAGCCAACCCGCCCCCGCCGCCGTTATCAGAGTTGTGGACCATGTGCTCACGCTTCCTCCAGATCACCTGATCGGTTTTGCCATCACGGATTTCATAGTTGATGACAACCGTTACGGACGTATTGAACACCAGATAACGGGCATCCCAACGTTCAACTGTCGCATACAGGACCGCATCGGCCCCGAAAAGGGTGCAGAGTCGGGACGCCGGAGCAGCATGCACCAGAGAGCTGTCAGCCAGCCCATCGTCTTCCAGCACACGCTTGACCATATGAACTGGAAAGACATAATAACCCCGTTCGGCCAGCGGTATGGTGATGGTCGACAGCATATAATCCGACGCGGTGATATCAATACTGTTGTTCACCACCGGCACAACCAGGATAGACCGCGGCGCGGCAGCCAGAAACTGCTCCTGCCTGTTCATATCCCGGTGGGCGCAGCCGCCCAGCAGCATGATCATCCCAATCAGAAGCAAGCCATACCGCGTCATTTGGCCACCTCCGCCGGTTTAGTGGTCACAGCATCCGCCGCTGCCGGAGGCTGCGGCGGAGCCGCTTTCCTGGCCTTGCGTTTCTGCGCCACGGCAATCATCTTGTTCATAAACACCCTGGATTCGGGCCAGTTTTCCGCCTCTTTCTGGTAATACTGGATCGCCAACGGACTGTTGCCCATCTCGTACATCAGAAAACCGTATTCGGCATAGATGCCGGGCGGCACGCGGCGCCCACCTCCCTGGGATTCACCCTCCTGAATCGTTTCCTGCAGCGCCTCGGCGAAACGCACCTGCTCGGACGGGGTCTTGTAATAGTCGTAGAGCGAGGAGTCGTAGTTGTTCCACTCATAGCGGGTGGAGGCACAACCGGCAAGCGTAGCAATACAAATGACAAGGATGACTGTTTTTACAAATCTGCCCATAAACATGACCACCGGGTTTGCTTGATGTCTGGAAACAAACCGATCCGGTGGCTAAAACTGCGACCACCGGACCAGTTGTAACAGGAATACACGACAACACAGATAAAATGAGGGGGAGGGAATCAACTCACCTCAGTCTGATCGTCTTGAGCGAGCTTTCGACAAACACTTTCTGGTCATAGAGCACCTGGTCTCCGGCAACAACCCTGACCGCATGGGTACCCGGTTCAAGCGTCAGCACATTCGGCTCGGCGTTATACTGAACCGCCTGTCCCATATTGATGCCGTCAATAAACAGAAGCGCTTCCGGCGGTGCGCCGACAATAGCAACAGAAGGCCGGTCGTCCACGGTTTTTACCACCGTACTGGGCATGCTACAGCTACAAACCAGCAAGGTCATCATAACAACAAACAGCAGGGCTGGTAACTTTTTCATATCCGGGCCTCCTCGACATAATAAGCAGCGGACGATGCGGCATCAACGCTGCCTGAGACCAGCTCGCAGACCGCTCCCTCGTCACTTTCACTGTCACCGAAGAAGGACACGACCCTGATCTGGGCCACCTGCCTGCCCGGCAGGGTAATATCCAGCCCGGTCTGACGGCTTTTCAACTTCTGGCCAGGCGCCATCACCCGCAGCATATCACCCGTCTTGAGTCCCTGTCTGCTGCCGCCACTGATCAGCACCTGCCCTCCCCTGGCTTCCAGGATATCGGTGCGCCATGGGCGTTCCTCCAGCGTGGAGACCAGTTTGTCGATCACATCCGTAATGGCCGCGCCAATGGCACGATCGTTCAGGGTGGCGTCGTAATCCGCACGGCTGCCGAAACCGGCGATCTCGCCAGATTCGGTGCTGGCCTCACCGGCGCCGGTGGACGAAAAGAAGGACTGACCGGTCGCAATATTGACCAGCCTGATCTCAACCTTGGCCTTGGCCGTCTGCACCTTGGTGGAACTGAGAAAGCCGGTCTTGCCGGTGATGGAGCGGCCAAACTCGGTCACAGAGCCGACAATCACCGTATCAACGCCAACCAGCTTGCCGCCGGAAATGGCCTGTTCGCGTTTCAGCTTTTCCATGTCGGCCCGTTCAAAGACCATGAAGTTGCCGGATTTGACTAACCGGCTGGCCAGCATGTCGGAGGCCTGCTTGCCCAGACGGTCAAAATCCGCATCGGTCATCAGCGCCTTGCCGTAGTTGGTTTCATTGGTAAAACGCACAATCGCCACCTTGCGCTTGTAGCGCTTGACAACCGGCGCCTCAACACTCTTCTGCGCCTTGACCTGCTCCATCCTGGTCACCGGCGCCTCAACCTGCTCGATCTTGGGATCAGTCGTGGCACAACCCGCCAGCAGAATACAGGCGGGAATGGCAAGAAACTTTTTCATAATATCTCCTTGAACTTGCGCAGATCACACCTGCTTACAATGATACC
>DAONZY010000004.1:0-9581 GCA_035407085.1 Deltaproteobacteria bacterium
GATGGCGATCAGTGCCGCCAGCAATCCGTATACGCGGTAGATGTTGGCAAACTCCACCTGGCTCTTGTGTGGAATGAACGCCGCGGCAAACACCAGCAGACCGGCCACGATGAAGTTCTCCGGACGCTCGCCGAATGACAGCCAGTACAAGCCGCACCAGGTTCCCATGGTTGCCGCCAGATACCCCATCATGCAGGAGATACCCGCCACCAGCAGCAGTTTCAGCCGGTAGGTATAGGCCAACAGCAGGGCAAAGGCGCCCCACACCAGAAAGGCGTTCTGACTGGGAGTGATGCAGAAGATCTGCCCCAGCATGCTCAGGTCCAGCACAAAGGCGGTAAAGGCCACCAGACTGATCAACGAAGTAAAATAGAGCGTCTTTTCGCGGCGGGCGGCAAACTCAGCCCCGGCCACCAGCAGTAGCGGCGCGGCAACCAGAATAGCTACCTGCCCCCAGGTGGAGAGCAGTCCCCAGAAACGGTAGAAAAAGAAGAACACCGCCGCCGAAAGCGCCAGCGCCCCCAGAAAGGATACCGCCCGCATCCCCAGGGACATCTGTTTGGCAGCGCTGCTGACGTCGATATCGAACTCACTGGTCAGGCTTTCCAGCACCTGGCCGTGATATGCGCCGATCCGCGTCCGCGCCTCATCGTTCAGACGCACCACACCGTCCTGTTCCAGCAGCGTCAGCTCACTGTTAAAGGCCCTGATCTGCTCGGCCCGCCTTTGCGCCTCCGCCTTGCCGGCAGGACGGTTTGAAACACCGGCAATTATTTCATCCGCTTGCATAATCGCTCCTTGTGCTTATGCTTCTATTTGACACGCTGCGCTTTGCCAAACACTGAGACAAAAAGCTAACGCTTGACGTTAGTATCGAGCTGCGATACCATACACCCATGATTACTTCGTTTGGCTGTAAAGAGACAGAGAAGATATTCGGCGGCTCGTTTTCATCCAAACTGCCCAACGACATTCAGCGCACCGCCCGCCGCAAATTGATGCAAATAGATGCCGCTGCCACGCTCTCTTTCCTCCGGGTTCCGCCAAACAACCAGCTGGAGTGGCTGACCGGCAATCGGACCGGACAGCTTAGCATCCGCATCAACAAGCAGTGGCGCATATGTTTCCACTGGAATGATGGCAGCGCCTCGGACGTTGAAATTGTTGACTACCACTGAAAAGGAACATCTTATGCAAAAGCCTAAGGATATCTCCCCCATACATCCCGGTGAAATACTTATGGAAGACTTTCTAATCCCTATGGGAATCACCCGCTACCGCCTGGCCAAATCAATCAGTGTGCCGCAGCGCCGGATAGATGAAATCTGCGCCGGCAAACGTGCAATCAGCGCCGACACGGCCCTGCGGCTGGCCAGATTTTTTGGCACCGATCCGCAGAGCTGGCTGAATCTCCAGTCTCGTTACGACCTGGAAATTGCAGAGGAATCGCTTGCGGAAAAACTCGACCATGACATCACCCCGTTCAAGCAGCCGGCGTGATTATGACAAAGATGGGCACGCTGTGCTTTGCCCAACCTACGGACTAAAACCCTTTTTCTATTTTGGCTTATCCATCATATCCGTATAATCAGATTTGATCCGTGTTCCATTGCATTTGATCATCTTGTTTGATCCAGGCTAAGCCGCCCATGGCGATATCTTTCAGCCCCTTCAAAACCAGCTTGGCACCCATCATCCAAAAAGGTCGGCTACCCAACCCTGCGCAGCACTTTCTCAGACTGTTCACCCATCAATTCCAGCAGACGGTAAAGTGCATCACATTTGTATGGCGCAAACTCCCCCTTGAACAGCGGCAAGCCGATTCCCTGAATCCTGCGGGCCATTTCCGCAATACGCTTCAGTACCAAACTGGGTTTGACGCCTACCTCTATTGCAAACGACTCCCACTGTTCCTTCCGGATTTTATCCGGTTCATTCTCACCACCGATCGTCATGGCCAATCTTTCAGTCAGACCACAGTGGGCATAGATCCTGGTCGAGAGCAGATCGTAAAACGGCGCCAGTATCGGCCCTTCCGGCAGCAATAACAGGGAGATATTCTTTCCGTGGGCATCGGAGTTGCCGATCAGATAATTAAAGATCACCCAATCAAGCAATGACAGCACATCTTTGCCAGACCTGACACTTGTCCGACGCAACAGCTTGAAACATGCCGCCAGCGAAGGACCACCCTCGGACTCATACTTGAATTCAGGCGGAATCCGCAGCGCCTGGCAGAAATCCTCCTGATGGAGCCGTATTGTTCCGTCCTTTGCATTGGCACGATCATATCTCTTGATTACAAACACCCTCGTCGCATCATGTTGATGAATGAACGACCGGGGCACATCCAAACCGACTGCCCTTGCCAGAGCCATGCAGAAGGCTTCATTTTCCACCGTGCCGTCCAGTTCTTCCATGGCTGGCTTGATGATGTAATTCGACGGTGCGTTGCCATAGCCAAGATGATAATGCTGATCATCGTAAAAAACCGGCAACTTTTTCTGGGCACCGGCCAGGGAAAGCCGCACCCCCTTTTCGCCTGCCAAAAGCGGCCTCTGCGGCAGTTCGGCAATCACGGCATTCAGTTCATCAAGTGATAGCTGACGGTATTCAGCAGGATCTTGCTTCGACTCGCCAGACTCAGGGTAAAGCGACACCGCACCGGCACAATCACCGCCGATCCGTTCCAGCAGGCCGTAATCATTTTGCAGGGAAATCCCCAGGTTCCGAGCTATGATGATGCGGATTTTTTCTTCAGGGAGAAGATTGGCAAAGAAGGCGTGCGACTCATCATCCAGGTATGGTTCCGGACGCAGCGGCAATGACAGCGACAGGGGAATTCTTGAATTTTGCAGCCACCCGCTGTCGTACTGGAAGCAGAAGTGTTTGCGTTCATCCAGCCACAGACGGCCGACCGGCGTTTCATCGATCCTTACCAGCAGAGCGGCGCTCATTGTTCAACCCCGGGCAGTGCCCATGTGCGTATGTTTGCTTCCAGCTCAACACCAAGACAATTGGCGACCTGCAGCAGCTTGTTCAGCCGCACTGTTTCCTTGCCGTTCTCCAGCGCAGACAGGAAGGCATAGCTGACACCGCAAACAGCCGCCGCCTCCTCCAATGTCAAACCGTCGCTTTTACGCTTCTGCCTTATGAGCCTGCCGATATCCTCCGCAGTGTTCACTTTCATCACACCCCCCAAAAATATATGATCATATATTTTTACCATATTTTACATGGTTTGCTTGCACTAAATACATGAACGCATATTTTTATGCACATGACATACTATTTGGCGTTCAATATATGCGTTTGCATATTTGAAAGTGCTTCGGCCTCTCTGCACTTTGCCCAACCCCACTAAGCCACCGCCGCCATGGCAATATCCTTCAGCCCCTTCAGATCCAGCTTGCCGGTGCCGAGAATCGGCAGCGCATCCACGGCGATATAGCAATCACGCCCCGGCTTCCACAGGTTTGGCAAAGCGCTTTCCGACATGAGCTTGTGCAGTGTATCGGCATCGGCAGCTTCTTTGGCAAAAACCACCATCAGCCGTTCGCCCTTTTTCTCGTCGGGCACGGAGGTAACCGCCAGCACACCAGTCTGTCCCAGGCGGTTGTGCAGTTCATCCTCCACCACGCCGTGCGGCACCATTTCGCCGCCGATTTTGCTGAAGCGCGAAAGCCGGTCGGTGATGCGGATAAAGCCGTCGTCATCCATAACACCGATGTCGCCGGTGACATACCAGTCATCCTTGATCACCTCGGCAGTCTTGTCGTCGCGCCCCAGATAGCCGAGCATGACATTGGGTCCCCTGACTAGCAGCAGCCCCGGCTCACCCGGTTTCAGCACCGCACCGCTGTCCGGATCAACCACCCGGATGGCCACACCTGGGATGGGATGCCCCACGCTGCCTTCTTTGGCCCCATGCTGGGCCACGCCGTCGATCTTCACATCGGGGATGCTCAGGGTGATTACCGGCGACAACTCGGTAGCACCATACCCCTCCATGGGGCGGACACCGAATTTTTCCTCAAAGGCATCGGCCACCTTGGGTTTGAGCTTCTCCGCGCCGGTGATGACCAGACGCAGGCTGGCAAAATCCTCTTTCTTTGCCCGGCGCAGGTAGGCCAGCAGGAAGGTGGGCGTGGCCAGCAGCAGGGTGGACTTGTGCTCCCTGGCCATCTGGGCGATCTTTTCGCCATCCATGGGGTTGTTGTGATAAACCACCGAGAAGCCGCTGACCAGCGGGAACCAGAGGGTGGCGGTGAATCCGAGGGAATGGAAGAATGGCAGGGCCGAGCAGATGTTGTCGTTCAGGTCCACCCGGAAGACCATGCGCAGCGCCTCAATGTTGGACATGATGTTGTGGTGGGTCAGCATGACACCTTTGGGCTCGCCGGTGCTGCCGGAGGAGAAGATCACCGTGGCCACGCTGTCGGCGCTGAAACTATCGGAACAGCCCAGCATGGAGACCGGCAGCAGACGGGCCTTCAGCAACGCAACCAGCTTATCGAAGCCGCTGATGCCCGGCATGACGTCTTCCAGCAGGATCAAACCATCCAGTGACGCCAGCGCCGGCATCCTCTCCAGAAAGGCGCGGGAGGTAACGATGGAGGTCATACCGCACTGTTTGATGATGGAACGCAGCGATGCCTCGGAAAGCGTGTAGTTGAGGTTGACCGGAATTCTGCCCAGCAGCGACAGAGCCAGGTTCGCCAAGGCCCCGCCCGCTGAGGGCGGCAGCAGTAGGCCGACATGTTCCGCCTGGCCGATCTTATGTTTCAGTTTCCCCTTGAGCGCCAGAGCCCCGGCCAGCACACGGCCATAGCTCAACGCCTTGCCGGATGAATCTATCACCGCCCGGCGTTTCCAGTTCCCCCGCGCGGATTCGGCAAAATACTGCCACAGCGGCTTGCGGCGTGATTTGCGCTCCTCAAAATAATCGCAGGACAGCTCCATCACCGCCTGACGCACCTCAATGGCGGTGCTGGTGGCCGGCATCGGCTTGCCGAAATGAATGCAAACCCGGTAAGGCGCCAGCGCCGGAGGACGGGATAGCAAGTGCCCGTGGGCATAACTGAGGATGCTGCCCCAGGCGCCGCCGATGTAAACCGGTATGACCGGGTAGCCGCTGTCTTTGACGATGCGCTCGAAACCGCCGCGAAACTCGCGCAGCATGCCGTTGCGGGTGATGGCCCCTTCGGCGAAGATGCAGACCATGTAGCCTTCATCCATGGCAGCGCGGGCACGCCGGATAAACTCCAGCATCTCCTTTTTGCCGTCCCTGGATGAGACCGGGATCACCCCCATCAGCTTGAACAACCGGTTAAGCAGCGGGGTATTGTAGATGCGGCGTTCCATGACAAAGCGGATGCGGCGCTGGTTGGTGGCCAGCAGCAGCAGGGCATCCACCCAGGTAACATGGTTGGGGATCAGCAGGGCCGGCCCCTGCACGGGCAGATGTTCCTGGCCGATGATGCGGATACGGTAAAAGATGTGCATGGTGGCCAGGGCGATGAAGCGCAGCAGGAAATCCGGCAGGGTCAGTAGTGATATGAGGGTCAGCAGCAGAGTGGTGCACCCCACCAGGCTGAACCCTTGGGCGGCGCTGAGCCCCATGGGGACACAGAAGACCCAGGTCAGGCCGGATGCCAGCAGCACCGCGCACCAGCTGATAAAGGTGGAGGCGGCCAGGATCTCGCCGCGTTTGGCCGGCTCTGCCCGAAACTGGATGAATGTCTGCAGCGGCAGCATGAACAAACCAGCGGAGAATCCGAACATGGTGATGATCGCCAGGCAGGTGAACAGCTCTGCCGGCGCAGCTTGCAGCATTAACGGTGCGATAGCCAGGCCGGCCGCTCCGATGGGCACAATGCCGAACTCCACATCCCGCCCGGACAGGCGCGCCGCCACCAGCGAACCCAGCCCGATACCCAGCGCGGCAGCCAGAAACAGGTAGCCGCTCTGCGATTCGCTCATAGCCAGATGCTCCATACCGAAACGGATCAGGTTCAGCTGGGCAAAGGCCGCCACAAACATGAACCAGGCCAGGCCGATAATGGTCAGCACCAGATAACGGTCACGGCGTATGGACATCAGCGTCCTGAATATCTCGGTTGGCAGCAGGGCGACATGACGGCTGCTATCGGAGGCCAGGGTGCCGGACATGCGGCGGGAAGCCAGATAACCGCCGACAGCCACAGCCAGACAGACACAGGCCGCCAGCCAGATCCGCCCCTCCAGCATATCCGCCAGCAGCGAGGCCAGCGCCGTACCCAGAATAATGGCCATGAACGAGAATGACTCGATCAGGCCGTTGGCCCTGGACAGCCCGCCAGGTTCGGCATATTCGGGGATGACGCCGTATTTGGCCGGGGCAAAGAAAGCGCTGTGGGCAGCCATCAGGAATACGATGGCGTAAAGCGCCTGATCAAATCCGGCCAGGAAGGCCCCCACCGCCAGCAGTGTGACAACAACCTCCGCCAGCTTGACCACCCGGATCACCTGTGATTTGGGAAAACGGTCTGCCAGACAACCGGCCGGGGCGGCAAACAAGAGAAAAGGCAGCACAAAGGCCGCGCCTGCCAGAGCGGAAACCGTTCCGGCGCTGCTGGGCCCATGGATGCCGATCAGGTAATAGATAATCAGCAGCTTGAGGATATTGTCGTTCAGCGCCCCCAGGAACTGGGTGGCGTTCAGCCAGGTGAGGCTTTTGGTACTGGTGGTGGTCATGAGTGGTCTCCGTCGTAGTATTCCGTTTCTTTCAGTTCCGTTCTGCTTTCGCTGCTAAACTGCCATACTGCACACGAGTAAACTCAATTTCTGCCACCCGTGCTGTTCTGCACTGCTGCGGCCCGATCAACTGTGCGCTTCTTTCCAGCATCACCCGCGTCATCCCCAGCGTCTCTTTCAGCATCACATCCCGGTCCCAGGGGTTTTTCTCAGCCAGAATCCTGAACAGCCGGAACGGTGAGATGCGGTAGCCATGAAACCATGGCGAGGTGATGCCGGTCTTCAGTATCGGCATATCAGTGCCGTAAAACAACCTTTCGTGCAGATGCTTCTGCCCAAGCACCCTGTCCATGTGGCCAAGCCGGTTCACCTGGGTGAGCGCCGAAATATCGGCATACAGATTGTCAAACTCTTTGCTCAGTGCCAGAAAGCGCCTGAAATTGTTTTCTCCGCCGTTTCTGCCGTTGCTGGCCGCATGGGCTGCAATAACCTTGACCCCCAGCGAAAGCGGCAGACGCAGACGCTCCGGGTCAGCCAGTTCGTTGCGCGCCCACGTAAAAGACTCTTCCGTGCCCGTATGGGTCAACAGCGGCAGCCCCAGTTCTTTCAAACGACGGTAAAACGGTATCAGCCTGCTGTCCGCCGGGTCGATGAACTGGATGGAGGGCAGCCATTTCACCAGCACTGCGCCGTCTGCTGCGGCCCTGTCCAGGCGCTGCAGCGCATCCGACCGATAGGGGTTGATGCTGGCCCCGAACAGCAGGTTGGGATAGCGCTTCAATTCCCTGGCCAGGAACTCGTTGGGGATATACATCTCGGTACGCTGGCGGTCAAGCTGGCCATCACTGCCGATAATGCCGTCCATGGCCAGCACCACGGCCCTGGATACGTAGCGCGATTTGACCAGTTCTTCGGAAAGCCTGCGCAGCACCAGGGTGTCCCCTGCGCGGTTCAGCTCTGCCTCGGTCACGCCAAAGGCGCGCAGAAAGATACGATATCTGATGCTGCGCCGCATGCTGCGGGAGATGAAACAGCCGCTGCCGCCTGCGCCGATACCGGCGGTATGGCAGTGGATATCCACAATGTTCCTGGCGGGTTCAGCGCCTGCGGACCTCTGGCAGGATACACACAGGATTAACACAAACAGCGCTGCAAAACAGAAATACCACATGATACGGCCCCCTTTTCGATTTCAACAATCTATTACAGGGTCCGTGCCACATTTGCCCGAAGCGGTAACACACTGTTATTGCGAATGAACTCACGAAGAAACAACAAATAACGCCCTATCCACCAACGCATGCTTGACATTATTTGCATAGAGACTATACATTTAAAGCATGAGTCAACAAAAAACAATACAAATTAAAGATTGGTCATTTTTTGAGAAGGTGGCCAGGGCCGCCTTTGCCAACCCCTTCGGCAAGACGCGCGACGACTTGGACATTCAGATCGGCGGCACAGAGCCGGGCGCAACCCCCAAACAGATCCTTGACGCCGTGATTGCGACCGTCTCCGACAGGATCAGCGCCATGCAGCGCGAAGGCAGCGCCAGCCTTAAAGCGCACAGCGAGGAAAAGCGCGAGGTGCTGCAGTCGGTGTTCCTGTTCCATGTCTTTCACCGTTATGCCGACAGGTTTGACGGCCTGATCCAGACACAGATGCGGGACGATGACAGCCTGACAAGGGTCAGCTTTGCCCAGGACGCGCTGCAGGATCTGACAGCCTTCGGCCTGACAGAGCAGGAGGCGCTGCGATTCTTCGCCATCTTCTATCAGCTGCGCCGCGCCTATTATTTCATCAAAAACGGCCTGGTAGGCAACTCGCCCTCCATGATCGACCTGCGCAAGCATTTGTGGGGATGCGTCTTCACCCACGACTCACGCTGGTATGAATCACGCCTGTGGAACCGCATGGAGGATTTCTCCATTCTGCTGCTGGGTGAAACCGGCACCGGCAAGGGGGCGGCTGCAGCGGCCATCGGACGCTCCGGTTTCATCCCCTTTGATCCGTCGCGCAGCCGTTTTACTGCCAGCTTTACCCGCAACTTCCTGGCCACCAACCTGTCACAGTTTTCCGAAGGGGTGCTGGAATCGGAGTTGTTCGGCCATAAGAAAGGGGCCTTTACCGGCGCCATCGAAAGCCATGAAGGGCTGTTCAGCCGATGCGCCCCCAACGGATTGATCTTTCTGGACGAGATCGGCGACATCAGCATTCCGGTGCAGATCAAACTGCTCAACGTGCTGCAGGACCGCATCTATTCGCCGGTCGGCAGCCACGAGATCAAACGCTTCAGCGGCCGGGTGATTGCCGCCACCAACCGTTCACTGGACGAATTGCGCCACAACGGCAGGTTCCGCGACGATCTGTACTACCGTCTCTGCTCAGACACCATCAACATGCCCACACTGCGCCAGCGACTGCAGGAATCGCCCCAGGAACTGGACCTGCTGCTGGAAAGCATCCTCAGGCGCATGGCCGGCGACTGTTCGGAAAGAGAGCTGCAGCTGATCCAAAAGGCCATCCGGCGCGAGACCGGACCGGCCTATCACTGGCCGGGCAATGTGCGCGAACTGGAGCAGGCGGCAAAACGCATCATACTTACCGGGCACTACCAGGGCAGCAAACCTGTGACAGCCGGAGAAAGCGATACGGATGCACTGTCCAGGAGCCTGAAAGAAGGAACCATCACGGCCGAACAACTGTTGGCGAACTACTGTTATCAGCTCTACCGCCAGTTCGGCACCTACGAGGAGGTTTCCAGGCGGACCCAGCTGGACCGCAGGACAGCCAAGAAATATGTCCAGCTGGGAGAGGGGTAAAGGCTTATCACGGGGATAATATCT